>VGWA01000074.1 GCA_016873795.1 Ignavibacteria bacterium | reverse complement strand
ATGACTGGACTAATTATAACCCTACCTGGGGAGCTACTATGTGGGGCGACCCGGTTACTGCCTATGATAGCCTTGGCAATCTTTTTGTCGATAATATGTACGGACCAAGTTCAATCCAGGGAACAAAAATTGCAAAAACTTCTGACGGCGGTACTACCTGGACGGTTGTAAATGGAAATACCGGTGACGATAAAAACTGGATAGCCGCTGACCAGACAACCGGTCCGTATGCCAACTACATCTACGGCGTGATGACTCCGGGAAATGTGAAAAGAAGTACTGACGGAGGCGCTACTTTTACACAGGTATTCTCTTCTACTAATACTTATCCCGGTATGATGGTCGCCGTCGGTCCGAATGTCATCGGCGGTGACGTTCCGGGCGGATGCGTTTACGTTGTTACTAATACAGGCTCTGCAGCTTATTCCGTAAGTTATAACTTCTTCGTTTCAACAAACGGCGGCGCAAACTTTACTCTGAAATCTTCTCAGAGCTTTGCCGGCTATGTTGGGACATGGTCGAGTTCAAGACATTCAGTGCAAGGAGTCAGAACAAGACCCTATCCCTTTATTACAGTCGATAATAGCTACGGTCCGTATAGAGGCAGACTGTATTGTGTCTACGCTACTAATGACCCTGCCGGCTCCGGTAATAAACCCGATGTATATTGCAGATACTCGACTAATCAGGGAACTACTTGGTCATCACCTGTTAGAATTAATGATGACGCCAACTATACGGCTAATCATCAGTGGTTTCCCGCTCCATGGTGCGATATAATGACAGGAAAACTCTATGTACAATGGATGGATACTCGGGATTGTCCGACAAGCGATAGTGCTGTGATATATGCTTCATATTCCACTAACGGCGGCGTTACTTTTGTGCAGAATCAAAGAATATCAAATGCAAAAATGAGAATCTATTGCCCGACTTGCGGAGGCGGAGGAACTCCTGTATATCAGGGAGACTATAACGGTATTGCTTCGAATAAAAAAGTATCATTACTGGCATGGACTGACTGGAGAGCAGGCAATTTTGCAAATTATGTTGCCTATTTCCCTGACTTTGCTATGAGACTTTCTCCTGCAGTCGATAGCCTTAATCCTAATAACGGTACGGGACTTATTCGGATGGTCGTTCCTGCAGTTAAATTATATACCGATACCGTAATCGTTACAGCGGTGATTACGCCCGCGCCTACTACCGGTACACTAAGTGTTACTCTCCCGAATGGAAATAAATTGTATCAGTATCCTGATTCCCTCCCGATGAATATTACTGCGACAGGCGGCGTTACCGCAGGTAATTATACACTTACGGTTACTGCAGAAGGTCCGAACGGTACACCTGTCCATAAAAGAACTGCAACTCTCGTCGTAAGTCCCTTGGTCGGAATGGAAAATACTGCCGAAATAATCGGCGGCTATAAACTGTATCAAAACTATCCGAACCCGTTTAACCCTGTTACAAAAATTGAATATAACCTCGTAAAATCTTCAAATGTTAAAATTACTATATATGATATGCTTGGCAAAGTTGTAGCCTCTGTGAAATATGATAACCAACCTGCGGGAAAAAACTATTTCTTGTTTAATGCCGCAAATCTCTCCGCGGGTGTATATTTCTATAAAAATCCAGACAGAAGAATTTTCTGATATCAAAAAAATGACACTGATTAAATAAAAGTAATTATAATTATCCTTAAAAAATAAAAGGGCTGATTTAGAAGGACCTTTTATTTTTATATATCCGTATAATTATCGTTTGAAAATTTTTTATTTATAACTTTACTCTTTATATTTCACTTCTCACTTTTTTTATTTTATAAGTAACTTTTAATTTTTTTTTATATACCTTAATTTTGTTTTAATATGAAACATAAAACTTTTTTAACTCGTATTAATTAAATAGTGTTCGTCAAGTTTATTAATTAAATAATCTGAAAATGCAAATGTCACTGAATTTAAACAAAGGTAAAATTATTGTTCCGGTTGCTCTGGTTCTTACGCTTATTGCGGGATTAATTATCGGTAGAATCTTAATACCCGGCTATTTTAACGTAAATAATAAATCTAATCTTATTCAGCAGGATAAGCAACAGGTAATTCAGGATATCTCGCAGGAAAGACATAACGCAATTACTAAAGCAATTGAAAAAGTGTCTCCTGCTATAGTTGGTATCAATGTGGAAGAAGTAAGGGAAATTAGAAATCCCTTTTTTGATGACCCCTTCTTCAGACAGTTTTTCGGACAGGATTACCCACAAAGACAGGTTATCAGAGGTCTGGGCTCTGGTTTTCTGATATCAGATGACGGATATATTCTGACAAATGACCACGTAGCCGGTAATGCTACAAAAATTTCTGTTACGCTGACATCCGGCGAAACTGTTGATGCTAAAGTTGTCGGCTCTGACCCTGTAACTGATATTGCTCTTCTTAAAATAGAAAAAAATAATTTGCCTTACGTTAATCTGGCAAATTCCGATAACGTGATAATCGGTGAATGGGTTATCGCTCTCGGAAATCCTTTCGGCTTGTTTGAAATTAATTCTAAACCTACTGTTACTGTCGGAGTCGTAAGCGCCGTTAATATGAAAGCAAGCGGAGGTGAAAACAGAGTATATAAAGATATGATTCAAACTGATGCTTCCATTAATTCCGGAAATTCCGGCGGTCCGCTCGTCGATGTTGAAGGAAATGTTATTGGGATGAATACTATTATCTATACAGGAGGTTCATTCAGCTCGGGAAGCATTGGAGTCGGCTTTGCAATTTCTTCTAACAGAGTTAAAAAAATATCCGAAGAACTTAAAGCAAAAGGAAAAATAGATAGAAATTTCGACGTGGGTTTCAGAATTCAGGGAATAGACGACAGAATCGCTAAATATTATGGACTTAAAGATAAAAACGGTGTTATAGTTACTCAGATTATTAAAGGTGGTATTTCCGATCAAGCTGGTCTCAAACCGGAAGATATTATTATCGGCGTTAATAACGAAAAAGTACGTGACCAGCAGGATCTGATTTATGCTGTCAATGATTTAAGAGTAGGGGATGTGTTGAAATTGACAGTACTGAGAGATGGGAGTGAAAAAATAATAGAAATAGATCTGAAATCGGCTAAGTAAAAATTTTGTCTGTAATACACCGAATCGCGTTAATTATCGATTAACTTTGATTGTTTATTCTGATACACTCCGGAATCTTCTTCGGTAATTTATATTCTCTCTTCTTCGGGTTTTGATGTATCAATCGGCGGCTCTGAATTCATTCTGCAGTTTCCGTTGAAAATCGCTCCCTGATCCATAAGTAAAAGCTCGATGTCTACATCTCCATTTAACCTTCCGCCCTTCTTTATCTCGAGTTTGTGGGCTTTGACGTTTCCCTTGACTTCACCGTATATAATCACTTCAACCGAACTTACATCGCCGTTTATTAACCCTTTGTCGCCTATGACTACTCCGTTTTCTCCGCTTAGATTTCCGACAACCCTTCCGTCTATTCTGGTGTAATCAGGAAAATATAAATTGCCTTCGAACTTGCATCCTTCGCTTATTACAGTCTTGATTTTGTTTTGTTCTGATTTTGAAACGGGATTCACAAATGTGTCTTTTAATGTATCTTTTAATGATTCTTTGTTTTTTTGTCCGAACATTTTGTTTTTACTTTGTTTTAATATCGAAACTTAATAATATTTTTGTTTTTTAGCAATTTATTAATATATGACCAAAATGCGCGTTACCTGTCAGGGAAAATTTTTTTCTTTTTATATTAATGAAATTATTTTCAATTTTTGGAAAAATATTTGTATTTTTATAAATTTTAATATAAAGTAATTTGTTGTAATTTTTTAAAAATATTATATAGTAACTATGAAAAAAATATTAATTGCATTAATCTTAATCTTTTTCTCGGCTCAGTTATTTTCACAAATTGCATATAGCCCTAAAGTTGATTCTTTAATCAATTTGGTTTCTGTTGCTTCAATTAGAAAATATGTCAGGGAATTGTCGGGTGATACCGTCGCTATGATTAGCGGAAATCCTTATACAATATTGTCAAGACATTATCTCCAGCCCGGTAATGACTCGGCGGCTAAGTATATATATCAACAGTTTCAGGCGCTCGGATTAACTGCCAGTTATCAGGTTATAACAACTACAAATAAAAATGTTATAGGTACAAAATTGGGAACTAAGTATCCTAACCAGTATTATATAATATGCGGACACTATGATGATATGCCCTCCGGTACCAGAGCACCCGGTGCCGATGATAATGCCTCCGGTGTCGTTGGTGTACTTGAAGCAGCAAGAATTCTGCAGGGTTTTAATACTGATTATACTATAAAATTTATCGCCTTCGATGAGGAAGAAAGAGGACTCTACGGAAGTAAAGCATATGCGGATACGGCTTTCGCTCACGGTGACTCTATTAAAGGAGTTATCAACCTGGATATGATTGCATACGACGGCAATAACGACGGAAAATTGACTGTGCATACTACAAATAATTCCGCTACCTTTGTCTCTAACTTTGCTAATTGTATCCGAACTTATGTTCCGGGTCTTGACCCTGTTATAATGACATCGCTTCCCGGAGGTAGTGACCATCAGTCTTTCTGGAATAGAGGGTATCTCGCGTTGCTGTCAATCGAATATACAAGCGATATGACTCCTTTCTATCATACAGTCGGAGATTCAGTTGCTACTTTGAATATGAACTATTTCCAGAAAATGTCTAAAGCGGCTCTTGCATATCTCGTCGTGCTTGCTAATAATTATAATATCTCTATTACTCATAACCAGATACCTACCGGTAACGATACTACTGCACGAATTGCAACCGCAGTTATTAAAAGCTCTAAAGGAATAGGAACCGGCTCTAACCAACCGAGACTGTATTATAAAGTGAATACAGGGTCTTTTAACTATGTATCTCCGTTTTATCAGAATCTCGATACTTTTAAATTCCAGATACCCGGACTACCTATCGGTAATACGGTTTATTATTATATAGCAGCACAGGACTCGTCGGGAAGCCTGATTGCTACTTTACCTTCCGGCGGCAAAGGTGTAAATCCGCCCGGAACAACACCGCCAACGGATTTGTATAGCTATGAAGTCGAAAACTATAGCATCGCTACAATTGGAACGGGAACATCTTCTACAGGTTATCCTTTCTATACATTTTACCATGACTCAAGAACCGATATGCTGTTTCTTGCAAGTGAAATCAATGCATCCGGCGGTATAGCGGGATTTATTACAAAAATTGGATTCGATGTCATATCGGCTTCTTCTCAGGTTATGAATGGCTTTTATGTTAAAATGCAGCATACTACCGCAACTTCAATTTCCGGATTTACTAATACCGGATGGACTGACGTGTATTCGGGTACGTATACTGTTCCGGGTACCGGCTGGCAGTATGTTAATCTTCAAACACCCGGCTTTTACTGGAATGGCGTAAATAATTTACTCGTGGAAATCTGCTTCGATAATACTTCCTATACTTCTAATAGTACAGTTAACGGAACAACTTCATCAGGAACGGTAAGACATCACCATCTCGATAACTCGGCAGGATGCTCTTTGACGGGTACTAGTACGGCTTCAACTCGACCTAATACAAGATTCTTTATCAATACTTCAACGGTAGTAAATCCTGTTTCTGCTCAGTTACCGACACAATATGAACTTTCTCAGAACTTCCCCAACCCGTTTAATCCGGAAACTAAAATTAAGTTCGCAGTTCCGAAAGAATCTTTTATTACTCTGAAAGTCTATGATATACTCGGCAGGGAAGTCGCATCCCTTGTAAATGAAAATAAAACTCCGGGATATTATATAATCGGATTCAATGCGTCAAATTTATCTTCGGGAATTTATTACTATAGATTGGAATCCGATAATTTCGTCGAAGTTAAAAAAATGCTGCTCTTGAAATAATTTAAATTATATACTGAATTCAAAAGGCATAGTAATTATCCTGCTATGCTTTTTTTTTCTGCAAAAATCAAAGTATATCAAACCCCGATTTATCAGCACTTTCTCCTCTTTTCACTCCTCCCCATTAACTCCTCCCCCTTTATTATTTCCTATTTCCTATTTCCTATTACCTATTACCTATTTCCTATTACCTATTACCTATTACCTATTTCCTATTTGCTATTTCCTATTTCCTATTTCCTATTTCCTATTTCCTATTTGCTATTTCCTATTTCCTATTTGCTATTTCCTATTTCTTATTTCCTATTTGCAATTTCCTATTTACTATTTCCTATTTCCTATTTCCTATTTCCTATTTGCTATTTCCTATTTCCTATTTCCTATTTCTTATTTCCTATTTCCTATTTCCTATTTCCTATTTCTTATTTCTTATTTCCTATTTCCTATTTCCTATTTGCTATTTCCTATTTGCTATTTGTAATATCTTCCCTGCTTTAAAAAATCACTCTGATTTCTGAAATTTTGTAATTGTAATAAATTAATAAAATCTATAATTTTATAAATTATATTCTTTATTTGCCGAAATGGCGGAATTGGTAGACGCACTGGACTCAAAATCCAGCGAGACCTAAATCTCGTAAGGGTTCGACTCCCTTTTTCGGCACTTGTGACTTCGTTCGAAATATATTTTGATTATTCATAATTTAAATATTAAATAATGCCTTCTTTAAATATTCTGGGTATTGGAGTGATTTCCTGGCTTATCTTCTTGCCCGTCGTCGGAATGATTCTCATCCTTGCTCTCCCAAAATCTTTTACAAAATATTATAAGTATATAACGGTAGTCTTTACTTTTCTGCTCTGCCTTGTGGCTCTTTTCGCGTTGATGAACTATGATACTTCAAAAGCAGGTGTGAATAGTATCGATTCTTATCAGTTTGTCGAAAAGGTACCTTGGATTAATCTGAATGTCGCTAACTTTAGAGTGTATATCGAATATTTTGTGGCTGCCGACGGACTCTCGTTCCCTATGATTATTCTGACTGCACTTATTGGTTTAATCGGCGCTATAGCATCTTTCAGCGTTGATAAAAATGAAAAAGGATATTACTCGCTCTATCTGCTGCTCGTAACCGGTATGATGGGAGTGTTCTGTGCTCTGGATTTGTTCCTGTTCTTTGTCTTCTGGGAGGTTATGCTCCTGCCTATGTATTTCTTAATAGGTATATGGGGTGGTCCCAGAAGAGAATATGCCGCAATCAAGTTCTTCCTGTATACTCTCTTCGGAAGTGTCTTTATCCTTATTACTATTATCGCACTGTATTTCAGCTCAAGAGACCCTGTTACCGGAATATATACGTTTAATATGGTAACTATGATGAATCCGGCTAATCTTCCGAACTGGCCGCTCGCTCTTAACTATACTGACCTTAGATTACTTGCGTTTGTTGCATTGTTTATAGGATTTGCTATTAAAGTGCCGGTCTTTCCCTTCCATACATGGCTTCCCGATGCTCACGTGGAAGCACCTACTGCAATTTCCGTCATTCTTGCCGGTGTACTGCTGAAAATGGGTACGTATGGAATGTTCAGAATGTCTTATGCTTTGTTCCCGGATGCTGCTAAATATTTTGCCCTCTGGATTGCCGTGCTCGCTATGATTAATATTATATATGGAGCCCTGTGCGCTATGGCTCAAACGGATTTTAAAAAACTTATTGCCTATTCTTCTATCTCGCATATGGGCTACGTTATGCTCGGCATGGCTTCGATGACTGAAATAGGATTCAATGGCGCTATATTCCAGATGTTTAACCACGGGACTATTACTGCCGTACTCTTCCTTGCAGTCGGAGTTATCTATGACAGGACACATACACGCGGACTCGATGATTTCGGCGGACTGGCTAATAAGATGCCTAAATATTTCGGTGTCGTTATGGTCGGATTTTTTGCTTCAATCGGATTACCCGGACTGAGCGCCTTTATTAGTGAAGCATTCGTGTTTATCGGCGCGTTTACTAATAATACGGGTCCCTATGAAGTTACGATGAGAGTCATTACAATTATCTCTACTCTCGGAATTATTCTTAACGCCGCATATATCCTTTGGACTATACAAAGAGTGTTTCTTGGAACTTTACCCGAAAAATGGAGCTCGTTGAAAGACCTTAACGTAAGAGAAGCATTTAGTCTTGTTCCGTTAATAATAATTATTATTGTCCTTGGAATCTATCCCGCTCCGTTTATAAAATTGATGACCGCTTCGGTCAATCAACTTCTCGGAATTATCGCTAAATTTTAAAATATATACCTTGTGCAAAATCTGATTTTATATAGTCTCTCAAATTTTATTCCCGAAACAATCCTCGTTGTTACAATTATTGTTTGCATTATTGCGGATCTGATTATTAGAAAAAAATCTTTTGCAGTAACCTTTGTTGCAATCGTCGGACTCGTATTGTCTTTTGTCTTTGTAGTTAAACAATGGGGACTGAGTATGAGTATATTCAGCGGAATGCTCGCAATTGATAACTATGCGGTTTTCTTTAAGTTGCTGTTCATAATATCTACTCTGTTTATTCTGCTGTTTGTGGAAACATCTAAGGAAATGAAAACCGCTTCTCATAAAAATGAACATGTCTATCTGATACTTTCACTCACTACAGGCGCCTATTTGATGGCTTCTTCGGTTAATTTGATTATGATGTATATTTCACTCGAAATGGTAAGCCTTACATCATATATACTTGCGGGCTATCTGAAAAAAGATAAACGCTCTACCGAAGCTGCAATTAAATATATTATCTATGGAGCCGCCTCATCGGGTATTATGCTCTATGGAATGACTCTGATTTATGGATATACTGCTACTATGAATATAAATGAAATATTTCTGTATTTATCGAAAAATCCGATTACTGATACACCCGTACTGCTGGCTTCTGTTATTATGATTTCCGCGGGATTTGGATATAAAATTTCTTCGGTACCTTTCCATTTCTGGACTCCCGATGTATACGAAGGTGCTCCGATTCCGATTACCGCATTCCTCGCTGTTACTTCTTCGGCAGCAGGTTTTTCGGTTCTTGTTAGATTCTTCCTTGTTGGCTTCGCTAATACTGAAATTATTACAGCTGTCAAATGGCAGGAAGTTATTATCGTTTTCTCTATCGCATCTATGATTATTGGCAATTTTGTCGCTGTCTGGCAAACCAGCCTTAAAAGACTTCTGGCTTATTCATCTATCGCTCAATCGGGTTATATATTGCTCGGACTTGCAGTCGTTAACTCGGCTGGACTTTTTGCGGTCATCCTTTACCTGTCTGCTTACCTGTTTATGAATCTCGGTGCTTTCTATGTTACTATCTTAATACATAATAAACTCGGTACTGATAATATGGATGAAATGGACGGACTCGGATATCGAAGTCCGTTTATCGGTGTTACAATGGCTGTCTTTATGTTCTCGCTTGCGGGAATTCCCGCTACGGTCGGATTTATCGGTAAATTCTATATTTTCTCCGCGCTTATTAATACTAATTCGCCTAACTTGACCTGGCTTGCGGTTGTCGGCTTGCTCAACAGCGTTGTGTCACTTTTCTTCTATGTCAAAGTCCTGAAACATATGTTCCTTAATAAACCGGAAAAACCGCTGCCCGAACTCGATTACGGCTATGCTAATATTCTTATTACTCTGCTGCTGGCTGTTCCTACAATATTGTTCGGTCTGTATTTTACTCCGCTGCTTAGACTTGCAGAGAATTCTATCAAAATCTTTGGCTTGAATTGATTGAAAGGTATATTTATTTTTTAATATTAATTTTGAACGGAATTAAATTCCGTTTTTTTACGAATGTCTAAATTATGTGTGGAATTATAGGATATATTGGAAAAAAGAATTCACTCCCGATTATTATCGAAGGTCTTAAAAGACTCGAATATAGAGGGTATGATAGTGCCGGTGTCTGCGTTATTAACGGCGATAAAATAATCAGACAATATAAACGCGCAGGTAAAGTCAACGATATGGAAAAAAATATTAATGTCGATGTGTTTAACGGAAATATCGGTATCGGACATACAAGATGGGCTACGCACGGCGAACCGACGGATATTAATGCACACCCGCATTTCGATATGGATAATAAAATTGTTATCGTACATAACGGTATTATAGAAAATTATAAGGTTATTAAAGATAAATTGGCTGAAGACGGATATGTCTTCAGAACAGATACCGATACCGAAATTCTGGCTGATTTGATTAATTATCATTATAGAAGAACGAAGGATTTTTCACTTGCCGTGAGACTCGCTCTTATTGATGTCGAAGGAACCTACGGAATTGCGTGCCTCTGCGCCGATGAACCGGATAAAATTATTGTTGCAAGAAATGGCAGCCCGCTGCTTATCGGAGTCGGAAATGAAGAAACTTATATTGCTTCGGATGCCGCTGCGGTTATTAACCATACGAAAAATGTCGTCTATCTGGAAGACGGCGAAATGGCAGTGATTACCGAAAAAGGATTTCACCTGAAAACTATCGAAGATAAAGAAATATTCAGAAATGTTGAAGTACTCGATTTCTTTATGGGCGAAATTGAAAAAGGCGGATACGAACACTTTATGCTGAAAGAAATTTGCGAACAGGCGGATTCAATTCAAAATACATACAGGGGCAGAATTAATTTCGAAACAGGTATAGTAAAACTCGGCGGACTCGAAAGTGTTTTCGATAAAATGCTTAATGCTAAAAGATTTATTATTACTGCCTGCGGTACTGCCTGGCATGCCGCATTGGTAGGGGAATACCTCATCGAACAATTCTGCCGGATACCCGTTGAAGTGGAATATGCTTCGGAATTCAGATATAGAACTCCGATTATTCATAAGGACGATGTGGTTATACTTATAAGCCAAAGCGGTGAAACCGCAGATACACTTGCAGCACTGAGAGAAGCAAAAAAACATGGAGCAACAACTATAGGTATCGTTAATGTCATCGGCTCTACAATAGCAAGAGAAGTTGAAGCAGGGACGTATATTCATGCAGGTCCGGAAATCGGAGTCGCTTCAACTAAAGCATTTACTTCTCAGGTTATGTCGCTTTCTCTCATTACCCTTATGCTCGCATACGAAAAATCGATTATGAAACAAAGTACACTTGTTAATGTGGCAAAGAGTCTGAAATTACTGCCGGAAAAAATTAACAAAATCGTTGAACGTAAAAACGAATATAAAGAAATTGCACTCAAGTTTAA
>VGWA01000073.1 GCA_016873795.1 Ignavibacteria bacterium | reverse complement strand
AAAAATACCAATCAAAGCGGCTTTCGGAAAATTTCCGTTACTTTTTGTTTATGTTCACTTTTTAAAAGCATTATTATCGCATCCCCCCCTTCGAGCGAAGTACTTCCGCTCGGAATAATATATTCATCATCCCTGTAAATAACCGTAATCAGGCATCCTTCCGGCAGTCCCAGTTCGGCAAGCGGTTTTCCTGTAACAGGAGAGCCATCGGGAACGATTATATCCACCAGGTCGGAACTTTTACTCATTTCCGCATCGAGTTCGATAGGTATTTTTTTAACTTTTGATTCGGGCAATAAAAGTTTCAAAGCACGTGCGACAACGGGCAGTGACCAGCCCTGAATAATAACCGAAGTCAGTACGACAAAAAAGATAATATTAAAATAATACGAACCGTTCTGAAGATTTGCGGTTATTGGGAAGGTAGCAAGAATAATGGGAACGGCACCTCTCAAACCGACCCACGACACGAGAACTTTTTCCCTGAATTTATATTTAGAAAACATAAGAGACAGAAAAACGCTGAGCGGTCTTGCCAGAAAAATCAGCAGTGCAGATACGGAAAGACCAATCAAGACAACGTTAAGTACCTGTGAGGGAAAGACGAGCAAGCCGAGCGTAAGGAACATCGTAACTTCCCCGAGGAACGCTATACCGTCAAAGAAGCGAAGCAGAGATTTTTTCTGAACGAATTCGCTGTTTCCGATAACGACAGCAGCCAGATAGACAGCCAGAAACCCGCTTCCGTTTAGAATTGCAGTAACCGAATAGACAAGAACGGAGTAAGTTATGGCAAACACCGAATAGAATCCTTCGTTCGGAAGTTTAAGTTTATTCATTATAATAACCAGCAGTTTTCCCATTCCGATTCCGACAACAGCTCCCACGCCAAACTGCATAACAAAGAAAAATACAAAATTCAACAAATCGAATCCCTGAAATTTTACGGCTTCGATCAGAACCAGAGTAAGAAATATTGCCATAGGGTCATTACTGCCGGATTCGAGTTCGAGCAGAGACCTGACATTACCTTTCAGTCGAAGACTTTTTGAACGAAGAATGGAAAAAACAGCAGCCGAATCTGTTGAAGATATTATTGCACCGATAAGTAGTCCTTCGAAAAGCGGAAAAGAAAAGATATAATACAGGGCAATACCGATTATAAGAGCAGAAAGAACGACACCGAGAGTCGAAAGTTTCAGTGCACCGCTCATTGCGGATTTGATGCACTGCCATTTTGTATCCATTCCTCCGGAAAACAGGATAAACACAAGAGCGACGACCCCAATTGCCTGAGAAAGTCTGAAATCGTCAAAATATATATTTCCCGGTCCGTCCGTACCCGCCAGCATCCCGATTGCCAGAAATATCAATAATGAAGGCAGTCCGAGATTATTTGACAGTTTGGTCATGATAATACTGACAAGAATCAGAACGGAAATAAGGAGCAGTATGTATTCAAAAATTATCAAGGAAGAAACCGTATTATTTTTTTCAAACTATTTTATTAATCATAAAATTTAAAGTCAAAAGACAATTACAATATTTTAAAAAAAGCAAAATAAAATTAGACCCGCAGTATTTATCAACATACGAGTAAATAATACAAGTGTATTATTTAAGACTTGACAAATATATCTTTATGTATTATTTTATAAAAAAAGGAGGATAGCGAAATGGAAGAAATCAGAACAAACAAAAAGAACATAAAATCGTGTCTTGAGCATAAGACAATTGACGATTTACTGGAATGGCACTCATTCATGCGCAATTTAAAAAAAGACATACTGAGACCGGATATCGATTACGGAATTACACCGGGAATAACAAAGCCCGTATTGTTCAAGCCCGGTGCGGAGAAACTGAGAAACGCATTTAATTTAGAGATTGATTCGATGGAGTGTGTTAACGAAATATGCGATATAAGTAAGCCGTATATAGATTTCACTTACAAATGCATAATAAAAACAAAAAGGGGAATAAAGGCAGGGATATGCGAGGCAAATGCAAACAGTTACGAGCCGAAGTTCAGATACACATACAGTTACACTACAAAAAAACCGACGAAGGAGGAATCAGACAGGGCGAAGGCAGCGGGCATCGGCAGATGGAAAAAAATTAACGACAAATGGATATGGGTTGAGAAGAAAGAAAACAGGGAAATAATCGGATTAAAAAACAATATCAAGAAGATAGCACAGAAGAGAGCATTTGTGGGAGCGATATTAATCGCTACGGGAGCAAGCGAATTTTTCACACAGGATATGGAAGAATAGGTCAAGAACATAAGGATTTCCATTTTTTATTGAAAAATCAATGGATTGCTATAATTTTTTGATATTATTATTTTTGTATTCAGGCGCGGTTGGCGGAACTGGCAGACGCACTAGACTTAGGATCTAGCGGGGCAACCCGTGGGGGTTCGACTCCCCCATCGCGCACAATATAAGTCAGGATAAAACGGAATTAATTTTGATAAAACACGGATTCTTTAAAATAAAGAATCCATAATTTTTTTAATTTAAGATTAATCAGAAATTGACATCAACAAAACCTCCAACGACAAAGATATTTCATCCCAAGTGTTCCTTTTGCGGAAGAAGTGCCAGTAAAGTGACGAATATGATAAAGGGACCGGCAGACCAATCGGGCAAAGCAGTTTTTATTTGCGAGATTTGTGTTGCAAGTGCGATGGGAATAATAAAAATGAATTCGATTTCCAATACTAATAAGAGTTTTTCCGACAGGTACAAAGCAAACATGACACCTCAAGCAATAAAGAAAATACTTGATGAATATGTAATAGGTCAGGAAAAAGCAAAGAAGTCATTATCCGTAGCGGTTTACAATCATTACAAGAGAATCGATTCCGTCGAATTCGATTACATAGACGACGTAGAAATAGAGAAGAGCAACATACTTTTAATAGGACCTACCGGAACCGGAAAAACATTTCTTGCACAGACATTGGCAAAGATATTGAATGTTCCGTTTGCTATAGCCGACGCAACGACGCTGACGGAAGCAGGATATGTAGGAGACGACGTAGAATCAATTTTAGTTCACTTACTGCAGAGTGCTGAATACGACGTAGCGAAAGCAGAGAAAGGCATAATATATTTAGACGAGATTGACAAGATATCGAGAAAAAGCGAAAACACTTCGATAACCCGAGACGTATCGGGAGAAGGTGTACAGCAGGCATTATTAAAGATACTCGAAGGAACGATTGCTGGAGTTCCTCCGAAGGGCGGCAGGAAGCATCCCGAGCAGCCGTTAATAAACATCAACACAAAGAATATATTATTTATATGCGGCGGAGCGTTTGACGGACTGGAAAAGATAATCGAGAGGCGTGTTGCACGCGGTTCTGTCGGGTTCGGGGCAAATGTATATTCAAAAAAAGATTTAAAACTTGACGACATATTTGCACAGGCAGAACCGGATGATTTGATAAAATACGGTTTAATACCCGAATTAGTGGGAAGGCTTCCCGTAATTACGACACTTCAGGCATTAGACAGGAAAGCGTTATTATCGATTTTAACACAACCGAAAAACGCAATAGTAAAACAATACAAGAAACTGATGAGGATGGAAGGTGTAGATATTGAATTCGAAGAATCTGCACTTGAAGCAGTAGCCGAGATAGCTATTGAGAGAGGTACGGGAGCCAGGGCATTACGCTCGATACTTGAAGACATAATGATAGACATAATGTACAAAGTTCCTTCAAAAGAAAACATAACGAATATTGTGGTGACAAAAGATGTGATTGTACATAAGAAAGAACCAATTTATGTTAACGAGAACAAGAAGATTTTTGCATAGTTCAGAAACGGGAACTCCTTCTATATCCCCTCCGGGTGCAACCTCCAAGTTTACACAGGCAGTCAAGGTTGTAGTACTGACCACAGTAATGTTCACATTCATATCATACTGGCGGGCGGCGGCAGTGGTAATAGCGGATATGGGTTCAACCGCATATTACATCGGAGGAATCGTGGAGCAGTTTATCGGGAAAGCGGCTCCATATTTTATAATGGCGGTAATGCTTTTTTCACTTGCAGTAAGAGCAGTATACATAGAATCCTGTTCGATGTTCGTGCGGGGCGGAGTTTACAGGGTAGTAAAATCGGCGCTCGGGGGATGGTTTGCAAAAATATCGGTCAGTGCATTAGTGTTCGATTATGTGCTGACCGGACCTGTCAGCAGTTTGTCGGCAGGTAAATACTTCATCGGTTTGATAAATGATTCGATAAGATACACGGGGCTGAACCTGAAACTCGATATGGACATATTCCCGATGATATTCGCCATATTTGTGGTATTATATTTCTGGCGTGCAAACGTTAAAGGTATTGAAGAATCTTCGGGCAAGTCGCTGAAAATTTTTATTACGACTGTAATTATGGCAGTAATAGTACTCGGCTGGTCGGCTGTAACACTTTCACTCAGACCGGAAGGATTTTTAGCGAACCTGCCTGATGCGACGCCGCAGTTATCAGATGAAGCATACGGCTGGCTGAAAGATTTTGACTGGGTAAGAGGAATAGGGTTAATTGCAATTCTCATAGGATTCGGACACAGCATGCTTGCTATGAGCGGAGAGGAAACACTTGCACAGGTTTACAGGGAAATCGAATCGCCGAAATTAAAGAATCTTAAGAAGGTTGCCATAGTAATGTTTGTTTTTACTTTTACATTAACAACTTCAGTATCATTTCTGGGTGTGATTTTAATTCCTGACGAACAGAGGGCGATGTACATCGACAATTTAATAGGCGGCATAACGATGAATTTGATAGGACCAAACTGGATACTGCTTTTACTGCAGGCATTCGTTGTAATTGTAGGTGCGTTGATTCTTTCGGGTGCAGTAAACACTTCAATAATCGGGGCAAACGGAGTTTTAAACAGAGTTGCCGAGGATAAAATATTAACCGACTGGTTCAGGAAACCGCACAGAAAATACGGTACAACCAGCCGAACATTAAATCTGATAATGATTTTACAGATTGCAACGATAATATTATCGAGGGGCAACATATTAGTTCTCGGTGAAGCGTATGCATTCGGTGTAATATGGAGTTTTACTTTTAATGCATTCTCAATGCTGCTTTTAAGGTTTAAAGACAAGAGACCGAGAGAATGGAAAGTGCCGATAAATTTAAAAATCGGCAGCAAAGAAATTCCAATCGGACTTTCAATAGTATTTTTCGCATTACTGACTGTTGCATTAACAAATTTATTCACAAAACCGATAGCGACGGTAGCGGGAATTACATTCACGATATGTTTTTTCCTGATGTTCACGATATCAGAGTTTATCAACAGGAAAAAGATAATGGAAAAGGAAGAAATAACAGAAGACGAATTTGTGGAATTACAAAACGGCAAGATACTCGAGCATTTCAATCTGGAGAGCGAAGCAGCGATAGATGCGGAAATAATCGGCAGTCTGAACGAGAGCAGAATTTTAGTCGGAGTAAAGGACCCGGGCAATTTATCCCATTTAAGAAAAATCATTGAGGAAACCGACACAGAAACAACCGACATCATTGTCATGATAGCGAGGGTATTCAAAGACCGTCAGAATACTATAGTTGATGAAAACCTGGATGAAGAGGAACGGCATTTATTTTCCGAAGTTGTAAATGTTGCCGAAGCAATAGGCAAACCCGTGATTCCGATTGTCGTTCCGACAAACAACGCATTTTTTGCAATTGTAAATGCCGCTAAGGAATTAAACGTAAAAGAAATCGTACTCGGTTTATCGGACAAATACAAATTTGATGTTCAAATACAGCAGCTGGCGATACTCTGGGGTACGGTACAATCAGACGAGAGCAAAACAATTACGCTAAGAGTAATTACAAGAACAAAAGATTACAGAGTAAACTTATAATACAAATTATTGCTGAATTCAAAACAAATAAGAAAATCTTTTCTGAATTTTTTCAAGGATAAAGGACATAAAATTGTTCCCTCATCCCCTGTTGTTCCTTATGATGACCCAACACTTCTTTTTACAAATGCAGGAATGAATCAGTTCAAGGATGTTCTGCTCGGAACAGGAACGAGAGACTACAAAAGGGCAGCCGACACTCAGAAATGCATAAGGGCAGGCGGAAAACACAATGACCTCGAGGAAGTCGGACACGACGGTTATCACCATACTTTTTTTGAAATGCTCGGTAACTGGTCATTTGGCGACTATTACAAGAAAGAAGCAATTAAATGGGCGTGGGAATTATTAACGGAAGTCTGGAAACTGCCAAAAGAAAAATTTTGGGCGACGGTATATACGACGGATGATGAAGCATACGAATTGTGGCAAAGCGAAACAGACATAGAGCATTCGCATATTTTAAGGTTCGGCGAAAAAGATAATTTCTGGGAAATGGGAGAAACAGGACCCTGCGGACCCTGCTCGGAAATACATATTGATTTAACGGATGCAGGATGCAAACCGGAAGACATAAACTCAGGTACGGAGGATGTAATTGAAATCTGGAATCTTGTATTCATCCAGTATAACAGGGACGAACAAGGAAATTTACATACACTGCCTTCAAGACACATCGACACAGGGATGGGATTCGAAAGAATCGTGAGAGTGATACAGAACAAAAAATCGAATTACGAAACAGATATATTCGAACGGTTAATAAAAAAGACGGCTGAGATTACCGGGAAAACATATACCGATGAAAACATTCCGAGCATCAATGCCATTGCCGACCATATACGTGCGTTATGTTTTGCAATTGCAGACGGTGCAATACCTTCAAACGAAGGAAGAGGATATGTATTAAGACGAATATTACGAAGGGCATCCAGACTTGCACGTAAACTCGACTATCACAATCCGATATTATGCGACCTGGTAGATGAAGCAGCGGATTATTTTTCCGATATATTTCCGGAGGTTAAACAGAAATCGGAATATATAAAGAGCGTAATAAAGACAGAAGAAGACAATTTCAACCTGACTCTTGACAGAGGAATCGAATTATTCAATGACGTTTTCGAAACAATCAAGAATAACAAAGAAAAAATTTTTCCGGGAGAATCGGCTTTTAAATTATACGACACGTACGGTTTTCCGTTAGACCTTACGGAAGTGATGGCTAAGGAAAAAGGATTCACAGTAGACAGGCAAGGATTCGAGAAAGAGATGAACATACAAAAAGAGCGCGCAAGGGCAGCAAGGAAAGACGAAGCTGCAGAAACCGAGAAGTTAATCAATTTCGAAGCAGATATTAAGAAATACAATCCTGTGTATAATCCCTATAAAGTAATACTTGATTATATTGATATAACAGTATTAAATATATATAAGATAGAAAATTCTAATAAACAAATACTTTTAGTTAATTACAATCCATTTTATTCAGAATCCGGCGGACAAATAAGCGATACAGGAGTTTTAGAGTTCGGAGAACTGAAATTCAGGGTAATAAAAAGTTTTAATAATCATTACATAGAGATAGAAAATCCGGATAATATTGATTTAGCCGGAAAGTCACTTAAAGCAAAAGTAGATTATAACCGAAGGGAAGCCATCAAGAAAAATCACTCTGCAACTCATTTATTAAACGAGGCATTAAGAGAGGTGCTTGGAAATCACGTAAAGCAGATGGGTTCTTTAGTATCCGAAGAATATCTGCGATTCGATTTCCCGCATTTTCAGAAAGTCAGCAGCAAGCAGATTAATATGATAGAAGAGATTGTGAATAAGAAGATTACGGAAGGAATACAAGTTAACACTCTCGAAAATATATCGGTCGAAAGAGCAAACGAAATACCTAACGTAAAAAAAATATTCGGAGAAAAATACGGAAGTGAAGTAAGGGTAGTTGTTATGGACAATGATTTCAGCGTAGAATTTTGCGGGGGGACTCACGTAGAAAACACAAAAGACATAGGGTTATTCAAGATTATAAAAGAAGAAAGCATATCATCAGGAGTAAGAAGAATATTCGCGATAACAGGAACAGGAATAATAAGATATATAAACAACAGGCTCGACGAATCGGAAAGAGAATGCAGAGACTTAAACACCGTAAAAAGCAGGGAAATTTTAACAAGCATTTCAGAAAAAAGAAAAATATTATCGGGAACAAATTATCGGGATACGGAAAAATTAAAAGAATTAATTGATTTTACCGAGGAAATCGGCAGACTGACAGAAAAAATAAAGGCAGAGGAATTCGAATCAAGAAAAAAAGCAGACAAGAAGAAGATAAAGAAAAAAATAAAGGAGCATTACAGAATAATAGACGAGCATTTGAAATCGGCTGATGAGCAGTACGGTTTCAAAGTTATAGCGGCTGAATTAATAATTGACGACATTGAAGAATTAAAGGAGTGCGGTGAATATTTAAAGACTAAAATGAAAAACGGTACGGGACTCCTTGCGGGTATAACCGGAGATAAAATTAATCTGATTTGTGTGGTAAGCGATAATCTGGTAAAGGAAAAAGGATTAAACGCAGGCAGGATAGTATCGCAGGTTGCAAAGGAACTCGGCGGCGGGGGCGGCGGAAGAGCGAATTACGCGACAGCGGGCGGCAGAGATACGAGTAAATTGAAAGATGTATTATCGGATTTCAGTAAATTCTTAGCAAAAGGAAAACCAACTCAAAAAAATTAATTTAAAACAGAGAAATTAAATTTTTCAACGCAACGACGCAGAGACGCAAAGAAATAACACAAGTCATAATGTCAGTTGATATATCAATTAATTAAATATATAAAAAATGACTCAACGCAGAGACGCAAAGAAATTAAATAAGTCATTATATTGGATAAAGAAAAAATAAATAAATTAAGTAAAACAACCTTAGATATTTCGATAGAAATTCATAAACAACTCGGTCCCGGATTATTGATATCAATATACGAAATCTGTTTTTGCAAAGAATTGAATTTAAGAAATATAAAATTCAAAAGACAAGTTGAGATACCAGTATATTATAAAGGTGAAAAACTCAGCACTTCGTTTAGAATCGATATTTTAGTAGAAAATGAAATTATCATAGAATTAAAAGCAATAGAAAATATATTACCTGTACATAAATCACAATTATTAACATATTTAAAACTTACAAAAAAAAGACTTGGATTATTAATTAATTTTAATGTTCCATACATGGTCGAAGGTTTTCACAGGATAGTTAACAAATTATAATTATTCATTTTGCGGCATTGCGCCTTTGCGTTGAATCATACTAATCTATTACAAATATGAAGACAATAATACCAGTAGCGGGGGTGGGGATAAGATTGAGACCCCACACATTGACAAAGCCAAAAGTTTTATTAAACGTGGCAGGCAAACCGATGATACATCATATCATCGAGCAATTAATACGTGAAAAAATCACGACACAGATTATTTTCGTTACCGGATATCTCGGCAATAAAATAGAAAAATACATCAGGCACACTTTTAAATTTAATTTCAAATTTATTGTTCAGAAAGAGCCGCTCGGTTTAGGACACGCCATACACTGTGCAAAGTCCGCATTCAGAAAAAAAGATGAGGTTTTAATCATACTCGGGGATACATTATTTAATGTAAATTTAAAGCAACTCTGTGATAACAAACATTCGGTAATCGGAGTAAAAAAAGTAAAAGACCCGAAAAGATTCGGGGTCGTGGAAAAAAATAAAAAAGGATTCATCACACGAATGGTCGAAAAGCCCGCCACAAAGCAAGTTTCCCCGTCGAATTCAGCGATAGTCGGTTTATACTATTTAAAAAATTCGGATTCACTTTTCAACGCACTGGATTACACAATAAATAATAACATCAAAGTAAATAATGAATATCAACTAACGAGTGCACTTGAAAAAATGTTACTTGATAAGGAAAAAATGGTAACTTATAATGTAAACGGCTGGCTGGACTGCGGGAAGCCGGAAACCGTACTCGAGACAAACAGATATTTACTTAATAAATCAAAAAAGATTTACAGCTTTAAGGGAAATATAATCAAATACCCGGTTTCAATAGGAAAGAATGTAATAATTAAAAATTCCATAATAGGACCTTATGCAACAATAAGCGATAAATGCAAAATAATGAACAGCATAATAAGCAATTCGATAATAGACAAAAATACAAAAATAGAAAATAAGATTATTAAGGATTCTATAATCGGGGAAAATGCCGTAATAAACGGATATGAAGAAAGTTATAATATAGGAGATTATACTATAGTATAAATTTCAGATATACTGTTAAGAAATTTATTTCGTTAAATAACAATTTCCGGAAAAATCCGTCAGCTGTTACTTGCAAGCGCAATAATTTTTAAGAACCCGTATTAAGAAATATTACTTCTTTTAATTACGGAGTTTACTTTATCAAACTCATCTTTTTAGTTTCGATAAAGTCGCCTGCTTTTATTCTATACAGATAAATCCCGGTAGGCAAATCCAGACTGTTGAACTCTACCGAATAACTGCCGGCGTTATAAAATCCGTTTACAAGTACCCTTACTTCCTGACCGAGAGTATTATATACTGTAAGATTCACATTTTCATTCTTCGGTAAATCGAAGCATATAATAGTAGAAGGATTGAACGGATTCGGATAATTCTGTTTTAGAGCGAATTCAGTCGGAATATTTGCATTAATCAAACCTATGGAAGTAGCATCTCTATTACCGACAAATACGCTGTCGATATTGACAAATATTCCATCTACAGACGTATTCATATAATATCTCCAGGCAATAAAAATCGTTTGTCCGTTAAAGGCACTTAAACTGAATTTTATATTTTGCCAGAAGTTAGATGCAGCCGGCAGACTCATAACGGTAGCTAATTTTGTTTTTGTGCCCAGCGAAGGCGATTTTTGGGTCGAGACCAAAACCTGGCAGCTGTCAAAATAATAAGTCAATGTAGGGTAAGTTCCGAGTTGTATCCAGAAAATCAAACTGTCGCCCGTTTGAATATTCAAAGTATCGGTAAACACCCAGTCGTCAACCAGTGTACCTGCGGAAGCCGTCCATGGAATATTCAATGCTCTTTTACTTTGGTAAGCTTTTGTCAGATAATTCCAGTAGTTGGAGGTTCCACACATCACCTGTCCGCTGTCTCTTGCCGCCCAGTTCGCCCAGGTACATACGCCGGGACCGTTAATTTTAAATTTTGCCCAGCCGGTGGGGAGACTATCCGTACCCCATGTTGTACCTTCAAAGTTTTCGTTTATTAAAATTCTTTGTCCGTTCTATAC
>VGWA01000072.1 GCA_016873795.1 Ignavibacteria bacterium | reverse complement strand
CGTCTATATCACCAGCCGTAAGGTTATCTGCTTTCATCAGCATCGGTACGGAATCGAGAAAAATTCTGTTATATCCGTTATTATATTCATATACACTCAAATAAGCAGTTCCGAAATTCGAGTTTCCGCGGAAGGAGATATCCGTAAACACCGTTTCTGTTTTTCCATTTCCGTTAAAATCACCTATGAGAGTATTTTGCGAATTAGGTTCGGAATTCAATCCGCTGTACGGAAGCAATGCGGCATCTATGAAATTATTTCCAGCTGATTTAAGAATCCTCAAACCGTTCTTACCGAATCCGAGTAATTCCAATAAATTGTCGCCGTCCGTATCAGCAAATCCCGAAGACCAGAAATTATCATTATTTTCATCGCTCCAGATTTTAGTTAAAGGAAGTTCTCCAGCCGAATTTTGTTCAAATATAATACCGTTTCTTCCCTTAGAAGCAAGCAAATCGAGTTTATTATTTCCGTTTACGTCGGCAATATCTCTTGCTATTATATATTCTCCCCAGTTGTCATTCGATATTTTATTAAATACACCGGACGAAAACTCATATACCTCAAGGCGGAGATTGTTTTTTGAAAGATTGATAAAAACATCCGGATTATTATTATTATTCACATCAGTTACTTTTTTGCATACCTGAGAGGGAGGAAGATAATAATTTTTCTGCAAGTAACCGTAATTATTTATTTGCTCTTTAGTCCTGAAATAAAAGGAAGTATCGTTTAAAACTATTTTTTTCCCGTTTTGTGCTTCCGCTTCTATATAATATTCATAAAATGTAAGCGGAAATAACTGCGATTCGTCAAAAATTCCGAAGTGGTCATAAGAAACATATCCGATATTATTATTTCCGTTATCGGCGTAAAAGAAACTGTAAGGTTCATTTACATTTTTCCTCTTATAATATATTCTTCCGAGTGTTTTTTTGTCCGTACCGAATAAGACAAGACAGGAATAGTTGTCTTTATTAATCATTTCACCTGTCTGATAATCTGTAAAGGCAGGAGTGCTGTTATCTTTAAAAATGACCTGTCTGTGTTCTATTGTTCTTCCGTTATTTGCATTCACAGCCAATCGCAGTGTATATGAGGTATCGGGTAAATTACTGATATTCCATTTGAAGACAGTATCACTTATTATCTGATTTTGCTGATTGTAAAGCAGAGGTGTAAATGCAGACGGATTTTCGCCGGTACCATAGAACAACGAATATGAACTAAAGAATGTCGAAGCCGCAGATACAACAAATTCAATATTATTACCGACGGCAAAAAAATCCTGATAAGGATTATAAATTCTGGCTACAGAGGGATTCATATTATTGACCACCGATTTAAACGAATTAATTCTGCCCGAAGCATACAGATTATTCCAGCTGTTTTGACCGGACAGGTAATCCGTCATTGAGACCAGAATACCTCTGATTTCTTCATTTGTCAAAACAGGATTTTCGGCAAGCAGCAGTGCGGACGCCGATGTAACTACAGGTGCGGAAAACGAAGTACCGTTAACATAAAAGTAATCGTTATTGAACATATTATCACCTTTTCCCGTAACAGAAGTAGTTAAAATCCTGTATCCCGGAGCATAAATATCTACAGTTTCTCCGTATGAGGAAAAAGTTGCTTTTCTGTCGAGTTCATCCGAAGCCGCTACGGAAATAACCTCATCGTATGCAGAGGGATAGTGCAGTCTGTTCGAGCCGTCATTTCCTGCCGAACAAACCATTGTTATTCCGGAATAATAAGCAAATCTGATTACATCTTTCAGCAGTTTACTGTAAACATAATCGCCGAAGCTGAAGTTAAAAATTTTCACTCCGGCCGCAATTCCATAAAGAACTGCTCTTGAGACATTATACTCGTCTCCGATTCCGTTGAAGTCGAAGCATTTCAATACGAGTACTTTGCAATCGGGAGCACAGGAAGCAATTCCGATTCCGTTATTAAAACCTGCATTAATGATTCCTGTTACAGCGGTTCCGTGAGAGTTTTTATTATCATCAATCGGATTATTATTATTATCCACGAAGTTCCATCCGCGCCAGTTATCAATAAATCCGTCGTTGTCGTCGTCAATACCGTTGTTTTCTTTTCCGTTTCCATATTCACCGTAATTGATTTTATAACTGAACTTTAAATCAGGATGCAGAAAATCGAGACCGGAATCAATCACTCCGATTATAACAGCAGAATCACCTTTAGAAACATTCCATGCACTGTTAAAGGAAGTAATGTTTAAATAATACTGAAAATCATAATACGGGTCATTTGTTACTGGTGAAGATATGTTTTTATTTTCCAGTTTATAGATAAAATTTTCCTCGGCATACTCCACATACTCATTTTCAGAAAGCAAAAAAACCGCTGAATTAAAGTTTTTTTCGTCCGCATCGGCAATAAAAATTCTATCAAATCCAAACTGTGATATATTTTTTTTCTCAAAATTTTTTAATTCATCGGCAAAAATCCTTTGAGAATTTCTCACATTAAACTGCGAACAAATTTTCGATATACTGTAATTTCCCGATTCAGGATTACGGCGTGCAAAATTTTCGAGAACCTCACGGGGTACGTTTTCCTTTAATTTAATAATCAGCTTTTTTTTCTGAGGAAAAGCCGAACAAAGAGGAACTAAAACAATAAATACAAAAAAAATGAAAAAAAATCTTTTTTTCATATTTTCAAAATAATTCATAATCTGTGCATTTCAAAGTCTAAAATACTTCTGTTACCGCGAAGCCGGTTTGCATAATAAATTTTAAAATTTTCTTAAAATCCAGTTATCTTTATCGAGAATTACGCTTACAGGTTTACCCAGTACAGGCAGATTTACCGAATTTTTCCTTTTTAAAATCAAAAATTTTTGTTCAATTGTATCCTTATCGGTACAGATTGTAAATCTGAGAGGAAGTTTATATAATATACTATCCGGTTTGATTTGTTCATAAGAGAGTCTCAGCATATAGAAATCGTTATTATCTTCTTTAACAAAAATATCCGAATTCCATTCGAATTTATATTCGGGTTTCGGGTAATTCCCAAAAACCCATTGGTCAAAAAACTCATCAAAATTGAAACCGGAAACATTATTGCAGACTTCGATGAACTTTCTCGTATCCGCAGTTTTATACCTGTATTTCTGATAAAATTCCCTTATTATTGAATAAAACACGGAATCTCCCGTAATACCTCTAATCATATGAAACACCCAGCATCCTTTATCATTCGGAGCAGATAACAAGATGTTTTTATCATCGTATAAAGATATTTCCGAAACTTTTTCGGAAATATTTTCCATATAAGTTCTGAATTCCTCATCTCCCTTTAATTTCCGGATCCATAAAGCTTTAAAATAGCCTGAGAGTCCGTCTACAATCCAGTTATCTTTATGGTTTTCGACTGTGACTGCGTTTCCAATCCAGGAATACGAAAATTTTTCAGCCATTTTAACATAAACATCATTATTAAATTCTTCCGGGCATCCGATAATACTGAAGTTCTGAAATACAGACGATTCATTCTGTCCGGTAAAAACGAAGGAATATTTTTCTTTAGCAAAAGGAAATTCCCCGTAAACATCAAGATAATAATTAAAAATATCCGTTATCGCAGAATCATTAAAGTCAGCCCGGTCAAAAGATTTTGCAAAATAGTTTATAAACTGAAACTGTTTGTTTCCACTGGAATATTCGATATCAAGAGTGTCGATAAGAAAATCTCCTACCGAAAAGCCGACATATTGTCTGGAAACAGGATAGAAAGTTTTCCATTTAAATATTTTTTTATCTTTCAGTACATCTACTCCTTCCGAATTTCCGTTAGACAGGGCAAAATATCCGTACGGAACCGTAATATTGCACACAAGCGTAAATTTATCCGTCAATAAAATTTTGGAGGGAAACCATTTTTCGGAGCAAAAAACCGAACTGATATTATTAGCATAATATTTCCCTTCTTCCAAAGCAGCATATATACAATTATTCAATTCATTTTCCACAATGATATCATAGTCGATTTCAAGTTCAAAATAATCATTTTTTCTTATTAAATCCTCGGTTGATACTACAATATACTCATCCGAATTATAACTAATCGCAGGACGACCGTTCAGTCTGACATAATTAACATAATTATTCCGGCTGAGATTAAGATAAATATGCGACATTGAATCGTTCAGGCACTGTGCATCAATTTTAGCGTTCCCGTATATTTTATCGGCTTCAAGATAAAATGAAAGGTTCAGTGTATACTTCTGAATATCAAAATAATTCTGCCTGTAAAGTACATACGGGTCATATTTTACCGAATCGCTTAACGTATATGACAGAAGAAGTGTATTCGTAAGCATAAAGACAATGAACACTGTTACCCGTAAGATTATTTTAAAAATCATAATATTGAGTTTAAAAATTAAAAATATTTGATTATTTTGATAATTATTAAAATAAATAATTTAAGGTTATGAAAAAATTTAATTATTTTTTACTATTTACCTTAATAGTAACAGCAGCAGTTCTATTAAATTCCTGCATAGAGTTTGACAGGAAAATAAAAATCAACAAAGACGGTTCCGGAAGCGAACAGATGAGAATTGATTTCGGAAAAGATTTTTTCGATTTAATGATTTCACTGAGGACAATCGGAGATTCAACATCGCGAAAGAGTTACACTGATTCATTATACAACGACGAATATTTTATAGGCGACACAAAAGAAAAAATGAAAAACGTCGAAGGGATACATATAAACAAACTGTACTCGGAAACCAATCCCGATTCATCCAAATCGATGTATATTGATTATGATTTCGACAACATCAAATTAATATCTCAGACCGGATACACGCAGGATGAAAACGTCAAATCCAAAAGCAAGACTATTACCAACTGGTTCGAAAAAGGCGATAAAATAATTTTCGAAATGTACATCGAACCTTCTACAGACACGACAAATGAAAGCGCAGATTCAAGTTACAAGAATTTAATGATAAGTTTTTTTGAAAGCAAGGAACTGAAATACGAAATAGAATTTCCGTATGATATAGAATCGACAAATGCATGGAGCTATTCAGGCAGAAAAGCTACATGGAAATTTCCGATGTCCGATATTTTAAAAGATGAGAATATTTTACATTTAACGGCTGTTATAAAGAAATAGACAACTTAAACCGATTCATATACCATTTTCCCGTTAAAAAAAGTATAAACAATTTCAGTATTTTTTACATCGTCCGGGTCGGATTCAAAAATGTCCCTGTCCGTCACAATCAAATCCGCAAAATACCCTGTCTTAATTAAACCGCTTTCGGATTCCGAAAAACAGGCATATGCATTGTTAAGCGTATATGCTTTCAAACAATAGTTCAAGGGAATCGAATTTTCAATATAAAAACCGTCAGGAAATTTCTTTGTTTTTCTTGTCACAGCATAATATATAGTTTCAAACGGATTTTCTTCCGTAACGGGAAAATCGGAACCAAAATTTACCATCACGCCTCTGTCAATAAGTTTTTTATAAATATGAGTTGAAGAATAATTTGTAATTTTTTCCGAAGCAAGGTCCGCATCAAACCACAGATGTCCGGGCTGAACAGACACTACAACATCCAGGTTTTTAAATCTTTCAATATCTTTTTCGTCAATATGCTGTGCATGCTCAATCCTGAATCTTCTTTCTCTTATTCCATTAATCTTTATCAGTTCTTCAGCAAAATCCAGCAGTTCACTGACCGCTCTGTCACCGATGGCATGAACTATTATCTGAAGTCCCGCTTTATCTATTTCGTAACCGTACTTTTTAAATTCTCCGCTTTCGGCAAAATCACTTCTGTACCCCGAATGATTTAATCCTTTATACGGTTCATAAAAAAGTGCAGTACTGCTTGAAAGCGAGCCGTCGTAATACGCTTTTACCGCCCGAAAACGTATTAATTCCCTATATTCCCGGTATTCTTTTCCGAGTATCAATGTATCTTTAAATTTTTCAAAAGGCAGATGAGTATCAAGTCTTAAATTCAGTTCATTGTTTTCTATTAAATATTTATATACGTTAACATCTTCCGATCTGGTAATATCCGAAACAGCCGTTATTCCGAGACTATGCCAGCCGTTTATTTGCATTTTCACGATATCCGATAAATCTGTGAGCGACAGCGGGCTTACTTTTTCAGTCATATAAATCATAGCTCTTTCGGTCAGTTCACCTGTCGGTTTTCCGCTGCTGTCAGTAACCACTTCCCTGCCGAACTTATTTATTAAATTTTCAATTCCGATAACCCCGAGTGCATTCGAGTTCAGGTAACACGAATGCAGGTCATTTCTGAAAATACAGGCAGGCAAATCCGGAATTAATTCATCGAGCAGTTTTTTCCCTATTACAAAATTTTCCTTAAAATTTGCTTCCGAGAAATATCCTCCCGCAATCCATTTTTTCCCGTGATTAATTTTTCTGTAATCTGAAATTTTTTCTCTGATTTCCTCGATTGTCCGAACATATCTTAAATCAAGCTGTGATTTTATTATTGCTCCGTAAACAAAGTGCATATGTCCGTCCTGAAAAGCAGGCAGTACAACTTTCCCTTTCAAATCTATAATTTCGTCATATGCCCGTATGTCGCAACCGTCAATTCCTGTTTCTATTATTTTTCCCGTATCGGAATCAATACCGACATACTTTGCGAATGAATTATCATTCAACCAGACTTTGCCGTTCGTCAGGAGTGTTTTCATACAAAAATAAAAAAAGCGGGATTCTTATTAAAAGTTACATAAGCAGTCCCGCTTCAAAAATATATAATGATTATTTATTTGATTAATATCATCTTCTTCACGTCCGTGAAGTCGCCGGATTCGATTCTGTAATAGTATATACCGCTCGAGAAATTAGAACCGTCAAAATTCACGGTATGCTCACCCGGAGATTTTAATCCGTTAACCAGTAACGCAACTTCCCTTCCGAGAATGTCATACACTTTTAATGTCACGAACTGTTGTTTTGGTATCGTGAAATTAATTGCAGTAACCGGGTTGAACGGATTCGGGTAATTTTGGGATAATGAATATGTTTCAGGTACTAACGCAGGTTCGATGACATTTGTCATAGTACCGTAAGTTATCAGTTTTATATCGTCAACATACCAGCCGGTATATTGCAAACTGCCGTCGCTTGTCAGTCTGAACCTGATTCTTAAATTCGATGAAGCATTTGCATAATCGGTTATATCGAAAGACTGATATGTCCATGTCTGGAAATTTCCAGCATACGAAGCAATCTGCACCCAGTTTGTATCGGTTGTATTCGAAACTTCCACACGACAGTAATCATAACCTGCTTCGGTATAATATTTATGCCAGAAAGAGAGTAAAACCACAGGAGTTGCCGATACATTAATCGGAGAGACAACCGTCATTCTCAAATTCGCGTTAGCGGGGTAACTGCCAGTCCAGAATGAATTTGACGGTGAATGATAAGAGGTGCCGGTAATTTGCCATCCCGAGCTGAAAGTCCATTTTGAAGGACCATTTTCGGCACTATCGGCAAACGTAAGATTTCCGTTTCCGACTTTTACGTATATATTTTGAGAATATACAATTACACTATCGTCCTGTTTTATTCTTAATTGTGTGGGTATTGCAAAGTTATCAGGAACGCCGCTCAATGTAAAATTGAATAACACGCTATCGGAAACGAAGGTTGCCAAAGACGGTTTTGTGAATATCTGGACAGGGATATTTATATAACTTGTATTGACGGGTATCCATTCGACTTTAATATTCTGTGCATCCGTTCTTCCTTTATTGCGGAACACAACTTTCATATTTCCGGTATCATTCGATTGATAAACGGTTTTATTCAATACTGAAGATTTTACATTCACATACGGTCCGGCTACAAGCGCAATATATTGATTCATATGGAAGCAGCTTTGAGCCTGCGGCAGAATCAGGTTTTGTGCAGGCCAGAATCCGGCAGTGCCGACCTCCGGAGTCATCCCGAAAATATGATATGAATGTCCTGTAGAATCGGAACTATAGACCCAGTCAATGTCGCCGCCTCGCACATAATATCCGACCGTTTGATAAGGTGTACCGAATGAATAATTATTCACTGCCACAATATCGTTTCCATATTCATTGAACACGGCATCGTCCGGAGTAGGTGTCGGGTCGCACCATGCCCACGGTTTGATCAGCAAATTTCCGTAAGTATGATAATCGAGCGAAAGTTTAAAATTTCTTGAATTTAAAAAATCTCTGAAATTCTGTGTTTCGGGCTCGGAAAAAGGATTCGGACCTCTGTATGTATCCGAAGAAGGAGAAGTAGAAGAGCCGTTGTTTGTAGAATTCCAGAAATTATAAGTGCCGAAATTCCTGTTCAGATCTACTCCGTAAGTGCTTCCGTATAATTTACGGTTTTTTCTCCACATACCGCCGCCGTTCGGATTTGTTGACTGATTATAACAATATCCGTCCGGATTGATTATCGGGGTCCAGTAAATTTCGCGATTCTCGAGTATATAAGTAGCAATCGGGTCAATGTTGTAATTCTCCACAAGCCAGTAAACAAAATACAACACATTCGACATACTCAAGGGTTCTCTTGCATGGGTCATTCCGTTATACCATATTTCAGGTCTTCCGGTCGGAGCATCCGGATTCTTCGTTATTCTGACCGTCCACATTTGTCTATCTTCGAAAGAGCTTCCGATTGAAAACCTCTGTGATACCAGATTCGGATATTCAAGTCTTAGCGAATCAAGTTTAGCAATTATTTCTTCCCATTTTATATGTCCGCCCATAGTGCCGTATATTGAATGACTGACATTAAAATTTCTTATTGAATTATTCATTGCATCCTGAATTTCTGACGGAGTCATTTTTGGTAAGTTATTGTAATAAGTATCCCAGTCATCTATAGTGACCTGATAAGAAACTCCGGAACTTCGGAGCATTTTAATTTCAGATTCCGAAAGCCATGTTTCGAAATAATACCCGGGCTTATAAATTCCGCCGTCCAGATGAAGTCCTGCATTATTCAGTTTTTGAAAGTCAAAATTATTCACAGCATAAATTCTCACCTGAGAATATTTTTCGGTGTTTTGAGCATAAACTACCGATGAAATAAATAACATTAAAATAAAACAAACAAAAAGTTTTTGTACTTGTGACATATATTATAAATTTAATTATTTAGTAATAACATATTAAATTTGTTTTTGAAAAAAAGTGATAAAATTCTGTATATAATGTTCAAAATATATGTTTTAATTTAATAAACATATTATTAATATTTAATGTTCAGAACAATGAATCTTATGAAATCTTTTCTATTATTAACAGCAATATTATTCATTGCAGTTAATCTTACATATTCGCAAATCGGATACAGTCCGAAAGTTGATTCCATCATAGGTTTAACAACCAATCAAATTATCGGTTTACTATTAAGGCAGTATTCCGGAGATACATCGTGTATAATAGGCGGAAGTCCGTATACGATAATTTCGAGACACTACAACAGTGCATCCAATCCAAAAGCGGCTCAATACGTACTGGAAAAATTTCAGAGTTACGGATTGACAGCCAGATATCAGAATAACTCGGCAACCAGCGTAAACGTGATAGCTTATAAAACGGGAATAAAATATCCGAATCAGCAGTATATAATATGCGGACATTACGATGATATGCCATCGGGAACGACGGCTCCCGGCTGCGACGATAATGCTTCGGGAACAATTGCGGTAATCGAAGCGGCAAGGGTACTGGCAAATTTTAATATGGACTATACAGTCGTATTCATTGCATTCGACGAAGAAGAGAGAGGTTTATACGGAAGCGAAGCATACTGCGACACCGCATACATGCACGGCGATTCGATAAAGGGTGTAATAAACCTTGATATGGTCGCATGGGACGGTAACGCTGACAATAAAGTCAATATAGTTTATAATAATCCTTCCGAATCTTTTGCAAATGATTTCGTCAGTGCAATCAAGACATACCAGTTATTATTAAACCCTGTCAAAAGATACAGCACAACGGCAAACAGCGACCATGCATCATTTTGGGCAAAAGGGTGGATTGCAGTTTGCCACATTGAAGACAACAGCGATTTCAACCCCTACTATCATACTGTAAACGATAAATACTCCAACATAGTACTCGGTTATACGACGCAGAATGTAAAAGCCGCGATTGCTTACCTGATATCATTAGCTAATAATTACAGGATGAACATTACGCATACACCTTTGAATACGGGAAATTATCAGACTGACAGAACAGCTACAGTAGTAATCAAATCGCCGAAAACACTGGGTACTTCTTCAAACGCACCGAGATTATATTATAAGATAAACAGCGGTTCATTCAATACGGTAAACGCATTCTACACAAATCAGGACACTTTCAAATTCACCATACCCGGACAATCACTCGGAACAACCGTATCATATTACATTGCGGCACAGGATTCAGCCGGAGAAATAGTATGTACATATCCATCCGGAGGAAGAGGAATAAATCCGCCCGGAACAGTACCTCCGACAGATTTATTCACATATCAGATACTCAATATAAATTTTGTGAATATCGGTACAGGTTCAACGTCGTCCAATTTTCCATTTACGACATACTGGATAGACGGAAGAACAGACATGTTATATCTTGCGAGTGAAATAACCGCTGCCGGCGGTACAGCCGGACAACAATTAATAAAAATAGGTTTCGATGTAATTACAGCAGACCCGGGTGTAATGAACGGATTCAAAGTTAAGATTCAACATACAACAGTGACAACATTAAGCGGGTTTACAACAACCGGCTGGACTAATTGTTACGAGGGAACATACACAGTTCCCGGAACCGGATGGCAATATATAGATTTGAGCACTCCGATTGTATGGAACGGAACGGACAACCTGTTAGTTGAAGTTTGTTACAACAATTCAAGTTACACTCAATATTCACCTGTAAAATCCACTACAACTCCGAATATGTACTGGGGCAGATACGGAGATTTATCAACAGCAGACGGATGTCAGACAACCAGCTGGACTTCCACAACTGCACCTCCGGGAAGACCAAACATAAGTCTTGTATTTAACGCAGGAACGCATGCGGGCAATACTAATACTCAAACACCGCTTGAATATTCACTCTCGCAAAATTATCCAAATCCTTTTAATCCTGTTACAAAGATAAACTTCACATTACCCAAACAAAAATTCGTAACATTAAAAATATACGACATACTCGGAAAGGAAATATCATCACCCGTAAACGAAATAAAAGAGGCAGGTTATTACAGTATAGATTTCAACGCATCGAACCTCTCC
>VGWA01000071.1 GCA_016873795.1 Ignavibacteria bacterium | reverse complement strand
AACCGATTCCTCAATTGCTTTATCGGTATATCTGACATTATGATGTTCTTCGTATTTACTCTTAATATTTTCAAGTATCATAATAGTCTCATCAACCGTTGTAGGGTCAACCATTATTTTCTGGAACCTTCTATCGAGGGCACCGTCTTTTTCGACATATTGTCTATATTCGTTTAAAGTCGTAGCACCAATACATTGGAGTTCTCCTCTTGACAGTGCAGGTTTAAAAATATTAGAAGCGTCGAGAGATCCGCTTGCTCCGCCGGCACCGACAATAGTATGCAATTCGTCGATAAATAAAATCACATCCTTAGCTTTTTCAAGTTCGTTCATAATTGCTTTCATTCTCTCTTCGAACTGCCCTCTGTATTTTGTGCCTGCCACTATTGCAGCCAGATCAAGAGTAACAACTCTTTTATTATGTAGAACCCTTGAAACTTTTTTATTAACGATTCTTAAAGCCAGTCCTTCTGCAATAGCGGATTTACCTACGCCGGGTTCTCCTATTAAGACCGGATTATTCTTTTTCCTTCTGCTTAAGACCTGAGCCACACGTTGTATTTCTTTTTCCCTACCGATAATCGGGTCAAGCTTATTTTCCATTGCAAGTTTTGTCAAATCTCTTCCGAAATTATCGAGTATAGGTGTTTTTGTTTTTTCCTGTTTTTTCTCCTGCTGTAGAGGTTTTACAGGTTGTTGTTCGCTGGATTGTGATTTACCGGAAAGTATGCCTGCCAGTTCCTGTTTTACGGTTTCGTAAGTAATACCGTATTCTTTTAAAACCTGAGCGGCAATATTATCACCTTCTCTCAAAATAGATAATAAAAGATGTTCGGTTCCAATTGTTTCCGAATGAAAAAACTTTGCTTCGAGATATGTTATACGAATTATTTTTTCCGCTTGTTTTGTCAATGGAATATTACCTACTGTAAGTGTTTGTCCCGTAAATCCGATTGAATCTTCTACTGTTTTTTTAATTTTTTGAGGTTCCACTCCAAGATTATTCATAATAGCAATTGCAAGTCCGCCGCCTTCTTTAATAATACCAAGCAGTAAATGTTCGGTATTAATAAAATCGTGTCCCAGTCTTATCGCTTCTTCGCGACTGAACTTCATAACAGCCTGTACTCTTTGTGAAAAATTACTGTCCATATTTATAAAATAATTAATGTGTGTTTTAATACATAATAACAGAACAATAAGAATAATAGTTTATATTTTAAGATACTTAGCAAACCACTTTTTTTTTAGTCCCGAAACTTCTTTCTTATATTTTTTTAAAAAATGGTCTCCGCCGTTAATCACTTCAAAACTATATTCAGTATTTTTGTTAAAATGTCTTAATCTGTTAAACATTTCAACCGTATCATCAATCAACACTTTATTATCATCTGTACCATGAATGAATAAGATTGGTGTATCCGGAGCAATTTTTTCATAGAAAAACACAGCTGAGCGTTCCTTGAGATTTCTTAACAGTTCTGATTTATCTTCAGTATTAAAATAATTCTTAAAAATCCTGTGCAACTGTTTATTGATTTTTTCATTCGAAATCAAGTCAGCGAGTCCGGCTACTATTACTGCACATCTGACATTTTTAATTTCAGAAAGAATCCTGTAACACATCATACCTCCCCTGCTCCAGCCTTCCAATCCGAAAGAATCATTTTCAAATCCCAAATTCTTTGCAAGATAAAAAAGATTAATAACATCATAAATATCACGTCCGCCGAATTCATCTTCCCGCCTGTATTGCGAAGCCATAACATTATATCCCCATGAGGCAATTTCTCCGAGGATACTATAAGCAGTAAAATATTCCAGTAAACCTGATTTATTATCTCCTCCTCTGTTCCATAAAATTACAGGCAGCATTTCGAAATTTTCTGCAGGAAAAGCCGAGTAAGCTTCAACGGTATGACCATCCGATTTATAAAAGAACTTGATTAATTTGATACTATCATGAATATCCTTTTCCCAACCTCGTTCAGCCATAAATATCTCATTCTTACCAAAAACAATCTCTTCGGAACTAAGTATCATAAGTTTTCAATATATCTAAATTTAAGCATTTTTTTAATGAAAAAAAAACTCCCGAATCAATGAGAATCGGGAGTTTTGAGAAATTAATATTTGTAATAAATTACTTTATCAGCATCATTCTTTTTACATCGGTGAATCCGTTGACTTCGAGTTTATAGAAATACACTCCGCTTGCGAGTTCGTTTGCATTGAATTCAACTATGTAATTTCCGGGTGTTTTCACTTCGTTTACAAGTGTTCTGACTTCCCTTCCGAGTACGTCGTATATCTTCATTGTAACAAAGCCCTGTTTCGGCAAAGCAAAGTTAATTTTAGTAGTCGGATTGAAAGGATTAGGATAATTCTGAGACAAAGCGTAAGTAGTCGGAATTTCGTTATTCAAATTCGTTACGCTCATCGGTCCAGGATTGAGTATCAGGCAAACATTCGGTAATGTAGTATACGATGTGCTTGGTGTAGTAATAGCAACACATCCGTCGGTCGTAGATAAATCCGAATGCTGGTGAGTATTCCGCTGCGGAGTTATTGCCGTACCGTAAACTGTTGTATTTGTTGTATAGCTGGAATTGTTAAAACAAATTTCGATTAATAAATTAGTACCGTTATAATAGAATGGTGTCTGTAAATCAATATATTGTAATCCTATCCCTGGGATAGTATATGTTCCATCATATACTGTAGTCCATCCTGTCGATGTAAATGCAGTTATTGTTGTGGCAGTTGTATTTTGCATTTTAATTTTGAAGCCGTTCATTGCCTGAGAAGATGCTGACGCAACATTATAACCGATTTTCTGAACATATGCGGAAGGAACATTAATTTCGGAACTCAAATAAAGCATATCTGTCCGTGAATCCATATAGAAAGTATAGAAGGGCCAGCCGACAGCAGTCGTACCATTTCCGATACATACAGTTACTTGATTAATTATATTAAATTTTATTAATTGAGTTGAATCCTGATTATGCAGAGAACCTGCATCCCTTGCAAAGACTCTATAGTAAATTGAGTCACCTATTGCTACTTGTGAAGTATCAGAATTAAAAGTACCTGACCAGCTGTTTCCGCTTCCTTTTGCAAGATTAAATCTCATAATTCCCGTGGATGTGCTGTTCTTGTACCATTTTACCCATACACTGTCAACTCCGATATTATCGGTTACTGTGGCGCTTAATGAAGGGGGCCATGTAAGTTTCGGTTGGTCCTGAAGGGGAGTGTGCGTAATTACAGGTTTTGTTGTATCGGTTGCAGCTGTAAATTCATAATAATTTCCCGGGGCACCTGCCGGTGAAGTTGCAATTCTGCTTAAAGAATCTATTGTATATAAATAATACCTGTAGATTCCTGCTCCGGTTAATGTTATATTTGCAGTCCAGTTATTTCCACCTGAATTTGTCATTACAACACTATCCGTAAAAGTTGTCGAATTTTTCGAATAGAATAATTTTGTTTTGCCGGTCACAAGTCCTGAACCCGCCGGTGTAACAATCGAATTAACTGTTCTTGTTCCTGTAATTTGCTCCGTATTCCCGAGCGGTGTATGTTCAATTGCAGGACCAATATCGATTACTCCTGTCCATGTTTGGTAAGAGCCGGAATAATCGTCACACCATAATGGAAATATTTTGTTATTTGTAGATGTTATTCCGATATAATCGCCCTGATAACCTCCGGCAAGACCGGAAATAGGTTTAGGTTTAAATCTATGGTCGCTGACTAAAATATTTGTAAAAGTGTTTCCGCCGTCGATCGAGCGAGCTACATATACTTCTGCGGAGTCATTAGTAGAGGGGTTCCGGCTGTCATAGAATACGATATTAATTCCGCCGAAAGCGTCAACATTGATATTGGAAAACCACTGGTCTCTGCCGTTATTCATAGGGTCATCGTTAACTCTGACAGGAGTACTCCAGTTCTGTCCGCCGTTAGTCGAGCGAGCGAATAAAATATCCGGATCAGAACCCGCAGGAGCAAGATTTTTTTGTGCCCAGGTTACATAAATCCAGCCGTTTCTCGGTCCGCCTGTTTTATCCACTGCCATCCACGGGAAGCTGTTAACTCTGATTGATGTAGTTTTCAAATTTCCTCTTATACCATTAACAGGAAATGCCTGTTCGTTGACAGTCCAGTTTGCTCCACCGTTTGTCGAAACACCAAATGCAATAAATTTTTCGGTATAAGGAGAACCTGATTGATTAGTAGCATTAACAAAATATACTTCACCATTCGGTCCTGTATGAATATTCACTCCCTGAGAAAAATATCCGCTTATCGGACCTGTAACCTTAATACCGGCCGACCAGTTAACTCCAAGGTTTGTAGAGGTCACTATTCTGATTGGCGGAGCAGACGAAGAAGTGCCGAAATCCGACCAACCGACATAGAGATTATTATAATACGGACTTGTGGGAACATCGTCTATTCCGAGGTGATTTTTATCTGCATAAGAAGAGGCAGGAACATTTGTTCCGGCGATAACGTAGGGTGCCCAGTTTGCACCGCCGTTTGTCGACCAGGAAATGACCTGCTGAGAACTTGTACTGCCGATTGCATTCATAAATATAGTACCATTGCTTGTAATTGCAACAGATGGGTCACCGCTATTAGCAACAAGTCCCGGCAGAGTATTACTTCCTGTCCAGTTAACTCCAGTATTAGAAGAATATCCAAAACCGGTTCCATAAAAAGAAGGACCGTAGGAATTCCATCCTACCATGATTTTTCCTGCCAAATTAGGATTAGCATAGCCGTGTATTTCGCTCTGGGTTGCGGTAGTAGGATACGGTCTGTAATTCGGACCGACTGAAAAAATCCCAAATGGGGACATTAAATAGTTTGTAACTGTGTTGATAGGAATATTTCTTTGCACGGCAAAGAACGGAACATTCGGCTCGGTAACAATGACTTTTGTTTCGGGCCGAAACCAGCGCGGGTCATCCGATTTTTGTCCTGTAAATAAAATAAATCCGACTATCAACAAAGAAAACACAAAGATAGCTTTTTTCATAGTCTGATTTTAATTTGATAAATTAATGATGGGTTTATTAAAAATAATACAGTATTCAATTTCTGAATAATTATAATATTTGTTAAAACAAAGTAAAAAAAATATAGTTCAAAAATACTGTTTTATAAATGAATTAAAAGGTAAATGGAAAGGACAAAATACAAAAAAATCTATATAAAATTATAAACGGAATGTAAAATATGTATGGATGTATGGATATATGAGGGTATAGATGAAAGGATGTATGGATGTATGGATGTATGAGGGTATGGATGTATTGTAAAAATTATATGAAAGAGACTAAAATTGAATTTCATTACAATAATAGTTATTTTTAGAAAGATGAAACATGGATTGGATAGTATACTGAAGAATAAATTAATTCTTGCTCCAATGGAAGACGTAACCGAGCCGTCTTTCCGTTTAATCTGCAAGAAACTTGGGGCAGATATAGTATTTTCGGAATTTATTTCTTCCGAGGGATTAATACGTGAAGCAAAGAAAGCAGTACAGAAATTGTTATTCTATGAAAAAGAAAGACCTGTTGGTATACAAATAATAGGAGCAAACGAAGAATCCATGTCCGAAGCAGGATCAATCGTCGAGAGTTTCAATCCTGATTTTATAGACATCAATTGCGGATGCTGGGTAAAAGACGTAGCATTACGGGGAGCAGGAGCCGGTTTATTAAGAGATTTACCAAAGATGAGAAGAATCATAGAAGCAGTAGTTAAGAATGTAAAACTTCCTGTAACCGTAAAGACAAGACCCGGCTGGGACAGCAGCAGTATCGTGCTATTCGAAATAATAAAAATTCTGGAAGAAACAGGAATAGCAGGACTGATATTACACTGCCGCTTGCGAAATCAGGCAAACAAAGGCGAGGCAGACTGGAACTGGATAAAAAAAATAAAAGATAAAGGAATTAAAATTCCTGTAATATTAAACGGGAACGTAAAAACCCCTGAAGATGTTAAGACAGCATTCGAAAAATACGAGCCTGATGCAGTAATGATAGGACAGGCAGCAATAGATAATCCCTGGATATTCAGACAGTCAAAATTTTATCTCAAACACGGATACAATGAACCTCTTGCGACACCGGAAGAAAGAATAGAAATATGTCTTGAACATTTAAGGCTTTCAGTCGAGCACAAAGGAGAAAAATACGGAGTAATGGAATTCAGGAAACATTACAAGGGATATTTCAGGGAGATAAGAAACATCAGTTCATTCAGGATGGAATTAATGAAGGAAACAGAATACAAACCTATTGAAGAGAAACTATTGAGTTTTAAAGAAAAGCATAAATTAAATTAAGAACAAAAATGAGAAAAAAAATATTTTTAATTTTAGCCGTACTAACAATCACGTTTACACGCAGTCCGATAAAATCCGAGAATGATTGGGTAAACGAAAAATTAAATTCGATGACGCTGAAAGAAAAAATTGCACAGATGATAGTAACATATTCGAACGGATACACTGCTGACAGTAAAGAAGAAAAAAGGTTGAAAAATCTCGTTCAGAATTTAAAAGTCGGCGGAATTATTTTCTTCAAAGGAATATCACAAGAAGAAGCAAAATTAATCAATAAGTTACAGGGACTGTCCGAGACTCCGTTGTTAATCTCACAGGATTTCGAGCGCGGAACAGGAATGAGGCTGACTGACGGCAGTTTGTTTCCGAACAATATGGCTTTAGGAGCAACAAGAGACCCTGAGTTAGCATATAAAATGGGTTTACTGATAGCAAAAGAATGCAGGGCAATAGGAGTACATCAAAATTACGCACCGGTAATGGACGTAAATAATAATCCCAACAATCCGATTATAAACGTGCGTTCATTTGGAGAAGATCCGAATTTAGTTTCAGAAATGGGAATAAAAATGATAAAAGGTTTACAGGACGGCGGAGTAATAGCAACCGCAAAACATTTTCCCGGACACGGAGATACGGACATTGACTCACACAGCGATTTACCGATAATAAATCATTCCAGAGAACGACTGGAAAAGGTTGAATTACTGCCTTTTAAAAATGCTATAGAATCAGGAGTGAAATCTGTGATGATAGCTCATCTATCGATACCGACACTCGAAAACAGAGCAAATCTCCCCTCTTCGCTTTCGGATAAAATTGTCAATGACTTACTGATAAACAAACTTGGATTTCAGGGACTAATTGTCACGGACGCATTAAATATGGCGGGAGTAACAAAATATTATTCGACGAAGGAAATTGCAGTATTGTGTGTCAGTGCCGGTATAGACTTAATATTAATGCCGAAGGATGAAGAGACGGCAATCAATGCAATATACAATGCGGTTCAATCAGGAAAAATACAGGAAGAACAAATAAATATTTCAGTCAGAAAAATTCTCGAGGCAAAGAAATGGTTAGGACTTGAAGAAAACAAATTCACCGACGTATCAAAATTAAATTTATATATAAACTCCGAAGAAGAAAAAAACCTATCACAGGGAATTGCGGACAAATCTATTACTCTGGTGAAAAATGAAAATAATATAATACCAATTACAAATAATTATAAAGATAAGAAGTGTTTAGTTGTTTCGTTAAATAACGGAAAAGAAAGGGAGAATTCCGATTTTTTCTTTGAAGAATTCTTCTACTACAGAACGGAGCATTTTAAGGATTTTTACATATTAGACCTGGTAGGAGATTTAGAATCGGTAGAATACATCGTCAATCGTTCAGCGGATTACGACATAATATTAATACCAATTTACGCAAAAGTAAAAATTAAAACAGGGACAGTCGGAATTCCTCAAACTCAAATAGATTTAATCAACCAACTTGTTTCGAAAAATAAAACTGTTGTAGTAATATCATTCGGAAATCCTTATTTATTAAAGGGTTTCGAAGGTATTAATTCATATATTTGCGCCTATGGAGATTCAGAAACCTCCGTTAGTGCAGCATTAAAAGCGGTTTTCGGAAAAATAAATATAAGCGGGAAACTTCCCGTTACAATAAGCGAAAATTATCCGTTCGGTACGGGAATAACAATCAACAAATAAAACAAGGAGGATATATGATACATTTAACATGTGTTCACGTACAGGTAAAAAAGGAAAATCTTGAAGAATTCATCGAAGCAACAATGGAAAATCACAGAAATTCGGTTATGGAGCCGGGAAATCTGAGGTTCGATTTCTTACAATCAAAAAACGATCCATGCAGATTTATGTTATACGAAGTATACAGAACCGAATCAGATGCAAAAGCTCACAAAGAAACGATGCATTATATTGAATGGAAAGACAGAGCAGCAAACTGGATGGAAAAGCCGAGAGAGGGTGCGGGATATACGGTATTAGCACCAAAAGACGATTTATTATGGAAATAAAATTTGATTTTTCGGGAACTCCTGAGATTTTTTTTGGAGCGGGAAGATTTTCCAAACTTCCCGATATTATTTTAAAATACGGAAAAAATGCTCTTATAATTGTATCACCTTCTTTCCGTTTAAGTAAAAACCACTTATCGAATCTGGAAAAAGAATTAGAAAGCAGAAAAATTATTTTCGGGACAATCGATGCTTCCGGTGAACCCACAGTCGATAAAGTCGACAAAATAACAAACTCATACAATTCAATACCGATAGATGTTGTTGTTGCGATAGGCGGAGGCAGTGTAATCGACACAGGAAAAGCGGTATCGGCAATGCTTTACAAAAACACTTCCGTATTAAATTATTTAGAAGGCATCGGAACGAAAAAGCACAGCGGAGAAAAGATACCTTTTATAGCCGTACCTGCAACAGCGGGAACAGGCAGTGAAGCTACGAAAAATGCAGTTCTAAGCAAAGACGGTTATAAAAAATCTTTAAGACATCAAAATTTTATTCCCGACACAGCATTGATAGACCCGGAACTTACTTTTTCATTACCGACAAAAATCACAGCTTATGCGGGACTGGATTGTTTAACCCAGTTAATAGAATCATATGTATCAGTTAAATCCTCCGTATTTACAGACAGTCTTGCTGAATCCGCTTTAAAAAAATTCGGACAGAATCTGACAGAAGTATGTTTTTTCAACCCGTTCAACATCAAGTCAAGAACAAATTTATCATATGCCGCATTAATATCGGGTATAACACTTGCAAATGCTGGACTCGGAATCATACACGGATTTGCGGGAAGTATAGGGGGTTTATTCGATATACCGCACGGAGTAATATGCGGAACACTGCTCGGAAAATGCACAAAAATGAACACCGATAAAATACTAGCAGAAAACAATAAAGAAGTAATAATAAAATATTCGAATATTTATAAGTATTTATCAGACAGACAATCCGGAAATGAACGTGATAACTGCTATCAATTAGCCGAACTGCTCGATGAATGGATTTATCAACTTGGAATCCCGACTCTCGGTCATTACGGAATCCGGGAGAAAGATTTTGAACTGATAACAGAGAGAAGTTCGATAAAGGAAAATCCCGTTCAAATATCGAAAGACGAGATGAAAGAAATTTTATCAAGCAGGTTATGATCCGGGAAGAACGGCAGGAAAGGAAATAATTTTAGTTTTCTAATTTTTCGAATGGTATATCGAGTAGTTCATATTCAGCCCAGCTCTTATAGTTAAAGTGCCACCATTCTGTAGGTTCAACATAGAAACCGTATGCAGCCATTATATTAATCAGAAAATTTCTATTTTCTATTACATCAGAAGGTAAATCCTCATAATAGGGATATGCTTTTTCCGTAAATTCATCGTACTCAGTAGGCATTTTGAGTTCTTCCCCTGTTTTCAAATCAATTAATGTCAGGTCAACAGCAGTTCCCCTGTTATGTTTAGACCCTCGCCATGGAGGTGCAACGAAATTTGTATCTTTGATTTTCTCCCAGAATTTCAGAGTAACAGAATAAGGTCTGTACGCATCATAAATTTTCAATCCGAGTCCGCTTGCCGCGAGATGGCTTTGAACAAAATAAAGTGCAACGGCAGCAGATTTCACCAAATATGCTTTTGGCTTACTGTACATTATCTCACCGACAAAATTATTAGTCGTAGCATATCTGATATCAAGTTTAATATTCGGAATAACAGATTCGACATCAACGAGTTTTTTCGAACTATCCCGTGTAACAACATCATTATATACCTCATAATCATCTATTACTTTAAGACCGTAAACATTAACACGGAAAGTATCGTTTTGAGCAGATAAAAAATCCAGAAAACCTAAAACAAAAATGGAAAATATTATGTAAAATTTACGTAGATTCATATTAAAGTATTAGATTATAATATATTTATAATTACATTATATTACGTATATATACGAATTATATTTAAAGTTTCAGAAATATTCTTTCCGTAATTCCTCGATTAAATCTGCAGTCAGTTTTTCTTTTTTTCTGATATCCGAAAATTTTTCCAGAAGTGTATCGGAAGTCATAAATTTCATTTCTTCCTCCGGTATATCGTCGATGATTTTTCCTTTATGCAGCATTATAGTTCTTTTTTTCAGTTCCACGGCTTTTTGCATACTGTGAGTAATCATTACCGCCGTTAATTTATCCTGTTCGATAAAATTCTTAGTAAGTTTACTAACCTGAAAATCGGTTTTAGGATCGAGGGCGGCGGTATGTTCATCGAGCAGCAGAACAGCCGGCGGATTGATGACTGCCATTAACAGAGTGATTGCCTGTCTTTGACCGCCCGAGAGAACGCCCATAATGCTGTCAATTCTGTTCTCAAGGTTCATTTCGAGAGATTTAAGTCGTTCGCTGAAATAATTTTTTAAAGATTTAGATAATTTAATAACAGGATATTTAGGTTTGCCTCTTGACCAGGCGATGAGCAGGTTTTCGGCGATAGACATATCAGATACGGTACCGGCGAGCGGATTTTGAAAAACTCTGCTGATAAAAGAAGCGCGTTTAAAGTCGGGGATATCAGTAACGTTCGAACCATTCATAATTATTTCACCCGAATCAGGCAGCACAGAGCCGGAAATAATATTAAGCAGTGTAGATTTTCCCGAGCCGTTTGTACCGATAATAACCACAAACTCCGATTTTCCGATTTTCAGACTCACATCTTCCAAAGCGCAGACTTCATTAAACGAGCCCGGATTAAAAACTTTATTTACCGACGATATTTCAATCATAAATTAAAATCTTTTAGAAATAAACTTAAGAGCGTCACCTATACTCAGTTTAACACTGCTCGGACCGCTTCTGATATAGAACTCTTCTTCAAAACCTTTATGTTTAAGAAATACCGGAGCAGGACTTCTAAGGCACTGAATATTACATACAGTTTTTCCTTCAATTTTCATTAATGCAGTTCTTACATAGGGGCTTATATCTTTTCCGAGTGTTTCTTTTATCAGATTCCACACGTGAAGCAGGAATTTATCATCCGATTCAAATTTATCAATTTCGATTCCTTCAATGGAGCCGTCGTCTCTGACTCCGACGAGCAAATTTCCGCCCGTAGAATTAAGAAACGCTGCAATAGTTTTCAGATTAGCATGTTCTATTGCAGTATCTTTTGCTGAAGTTTTGACATTCCATCTGAATGATGTTTTAAATTCGATATTGAAACCTTCACCCTGTTTAATCATATTGATTATATCATTTTCACTTCCTTTTCTTTCTTCTGCAAACGTCAGGTATGATTTTATATAATTAGACTGGTAATAAAATGAACTTATGATTTTTTCCGGTTCATCTTTATTTTCAATAATTCTTTCGGGTTGATTATTAAGCAAGAAGCCGAACAGGAGGTTGGAGTACTCCGAAGGTGTAATATATCCTTTAACAAGTAAAAGCGGAAGCATGAATCCAGCTCCATGGACAACACACAGTGCATTTACAGCAGTTTTATATTCCGGTTCAAGATTCACGTATATTTCTCTTGCAAAATTTTTATATTTGACATAAACGACCTCATAATCAGGTCCGGCCACATCCGTAACATTTTTAAAAAATTTCTGCAGAATAAAGTTAACTCCCATAACGCCTCCGAAAACAAGATTCAG
>VGWA01000070.1 GCA_016873795.1 Ignavibacteria bacterium | reverse complement strand
GGGTTGTTTTAATAAATATCCTTTGCTGAATTTTTTTCCGAATATCTTTGACGTTGATGAAAATTTTTTAAAGTCGCTTAGATTTCTGTTTAAAGCATTTGCTAATCTCTGATGTATTTTGAAACCGTTTTCTGCAAGAGATATCGAAGGCTGAATTACTTCCTGCCTTGTCATTGTTCCGTATTTTTCCAGAACATATAACAATCCCGCTACTGAACCCGGGACACCTGCTGAAAGATGTCCTGAAGTGCTTAAATCTTCTATAACTTCTCCTTCTGCATCGAGGTACATATCTTTTGTGGCTGACATGGGAGCAGTCTCACGAAAGTCGATAAATGTGTTATTTCCGTTTCCGAATTGTATTATCATAAAACCGCCTCCGCCGAGATTCCCCGCCTGTGGGTAAACTACTGCCAATGCAAATCCTACTGCTACTGCAGCATCTATTGCGTTTCCGCCGTTCTTTAGTATCTGGATGCCTATTTCCGTTGCTGAAATATCGGATGTGCTTACAACTCCATTTGTATATTGTGCATAATTAAAATTAAATGTAATTACATTTATAATTAATATTAATACTATTGTTAACTTATTCATAAATATTGTTAATTGTTTTTCTGATTGATGAAGTTTTCTTTGTATAATTCTGTTAAATTTATTTTGGCTTTTGCTAAATCATCGGTATTTATTATTGCTATCGGATTTTTTTGTTTCTGCTTGTATTTTAAATCATAAAATTTTAAAAGCATAATTTCTGTGAATTCGTTTATTTTACCCTGCCCTAAAAATTCTGTTAATGAATTATATGTTTTAGTGCCTAATTCTTTTTTAAAATATTTATTTTTTTTGATGAATAAATCCATCATAGGTTCAAGACCTTCTAAAGTACTCCCGAAGTAATCTTTTACAATCCTTTTTACTCTGTTTTCCAGCGAAGATTCTATCTTTACTGAAAGTGCCTCTGTCATTTTGTCGAATAAAATTTCTGGTATAAAAAAATCTCCTACTTTTTTGCTTTCACTTTCAATTATAAATGTTGTGTCGGTATTATTTAACTTTTTCGATAATATTATTTGTCCGAATATGTCGTTTTCAAATGCAGATTGATTTTTTATCGGGATATATCCTTTAATTTGATATGGTATAAATCCGAATAAAGACGAGTAGTGTCTTGCTGCTTTTTCAAGGTCTATAACCGGCAACAAGTCGGATATTTCGTTTATCAACTCGGTTTTTCCGCATCCTGTTTTTCCCGATAATTCCAGTAAATTATGAAGAAAAATCGGTCTTGAAAAAAAATTTACCGTCAGTCTTCGGTATTCTTTGAATCCTCCTGCAAGTATTGTTGTACTGAGTCCTTCTTCTTTTAACAATTTCGAAAGATATCTGCTGCGTCCTCCTCCTCTCCAGCAATATACGTATATATCTTTTGTATCGGCTTTTGTTTTATGTAAGAATGTTCTCAGGGAATCGACTTTTTGTAACGCATATTCTTCTGCTAATTTAAATGCAGCTGAACTTTCATAATTTGCATAAACTAAACCAACATTATGTCTCTCTGATGTTTTTAAAATGGAAAAATTAACAGATTTTGGTATTGATGATTCTTCATATTCTTTTTCTGACCTTACATCAATTAACAATAATCTTTCGTTTGATTCAATTTGCCTAACTAAATCATTGATATCGGTTTTTTTAAATGAATTCTCATCTTTCTTTTTATTTATTTCCGATAACTCGACTATGTCGTAACTTCTGACATAATCGAATAATTCTTTGGTGTTCCTGAAAACTAAATTATCCATATTTTAATCGTCGTAATCGAAAATTAGAGTTCCCGGTTTATAATCTTCTGTCGGTTCTTCAACCATGCCTATAATCTTGCTGTGAGTATCTCCGTTTTCTATCAGGTCTTTTAATAGTTTTTCGGCATTACTTTCAGGTACTGAAATCAATAATCCTCCGGATGTCTGCGGGTCATATAATAAATGTTCTAAAGTAGTTTCAATGCGACCTCTGGATAATACCATATCTTTTGTGTAAATCCTGTTTGATTTATCTCCTCTTGTTAATAGTTTTTCCGATATAGCCCATTTTGCTCCCTCAATAACAGGTATGTTATTTACTTTAATGATAAATATTTTCTTGGATTCAGCTGCCATCTGCATAGAATGTCCCGCAAAACCAAAACCTGTTATATCAGTACAACTGTTCGCCTTGTGCCTAATCATTAATTCTGATGCAGTCTTATTCAAACGAGTCATTGTTTCAATTAGATTCTTGTAGTAAACATTGTCTAATCTTCTGTATTTAACAGCATTGTTTAACACACCTGTTCCGAGTCCTTTCGTAAGTATCAGTATGTCTCCTTTTTTTGATTGATTGTTGGGTATTATGTTTTCGGGATTAATTTTTCCGGTAACGGCAAGTCCATATAGTATATTTTCTATATCGACTGAATGACCCCCGATAATTATGCATTCTGCCTCTTTTGCTTTATCGTTTCCGCCTTTTAATATTTCTTTTAAGATGTTTAAGTCTTCTTTTTGTGGAAATGCAATAATATTTAATGCATTTAAGGGTATACCTCCCATAGCATACACGTCACTTAATGAGTTTGTAGCAGCAATCTGACCAAAAGTATAAGGGTCATCAACTACAGGAGTAAAAAAATCTGTTGTGTGTATTAAAGCAAGTTCGTCTGATATTTTATAAACTCCTGCATCATCCTTTCCTGAAAAATCGACTAATACATTTTTATCAGTTCCCCAGTTAATATCTTTCAGTATGTCAGATAGTAAGTAAGGAAATAATTTGGCTGCACAGCCTGCTGATTTAACCATCTGTGTTAATCTTATTTCACTCATCTATAACCTGCCTTGAATTAAATATTTATTTCTGAAAGTATGCAATAGAATTCCTGTGCTTATTCCTATATTAAGGGATTCGCAAGTACTGTATCCTTTAATTTTAATTTGTTTATAAATTTTATTGTTAATCAAATCTTTACTTATACCTGTTGCTTCGTTTCCGAACACAAAAACCGTTTTTTTATCTGCTTCAAATTTTATATCATCCAGAAAATATGTTGTTTCCAAAGTAGTTAAATAAATATCATAATTGTCTTTGTATAAATCAAATAAAGTTTTATTTAAATTGATATCTGTGATAATATCTATATGAAATACGGAACCCTGAGATGCTCTTAAGACTTTGGAATTATATATATCAACCGAATTTTCACTTATTAAAACTGTATCCGTACCGAACCAGTGACAAGTTCTTAAAATTGTACCTAAATTTCCGGGGTCATTAATATTATCCAGCGCAACTATCAGTTTTCCTTTGGAAAATTTTACTTTTTCAGGCATTTGCAATATTCCGGCTATTCCCTGTGAATTCTTTGTTTCTGATATTTTTCTGAATTTTGTTGTTTCTATTTCCTCTGTCTCTGTTTTACCGGTTAATTCTTTGTACTTGTTTAAAAATGAGAATTTTCTCCCTTTTTCTATTAATAATTTTATCAATAAATTTTTGTATTTTATCGATTTTAAACATTCCTCAACAAGGTGTTCACCTTCGATTAAAAATAAATTTTCAGTTTCTCTGTATTTTTTTAGTTTTAACGATGAATATAATTTTAATTCTTTATTCGTCATATAATTTATTCACAGATTATTTATTTTCCAAACCGTATTTCAGTTTGTACAGGTTTAATTTACCCTCGGTATTCAATGAAATTTTTTTCGGTTTCGTAAATTTTAATTGAATATAAACGATAATTCCAGGAACATACTTTGTCTTTTAATATATTCCAGAATACTTTTGCAATGTTTTCCGTTGTAGGTATTACGTCTTTAAACATTTCCAAATCATTCAAATGTTGATGGTCAACTTTTTCCAGAATTTCTTTGTCGATAATTTGTTTCAATAACTTCAAATCTATTACGTATCCTGTAGTTGGGTCGGTCTCCCCGCAAACTGTTATTTCGAGATAATAGTTGTGTCCGTGTATGTTACTGCATTTTCCAAATATTAGTTCATTGTCCTTGTCTGATAAGTTTTTGTTAAATAACCTGTTAGACGATGAAAAATGTTCTTTTCTTGTTGTGTAAATCATAATTTATTTTTTGTTTTGCATATATTATGTAACTAAATAATAGTATTTTCGTATCATAAATTAACAATTTTAAACATAAAATTCTGTGTATTTATGAAAAAGATTTTCTTAATTATGACTGCATTTTTCTTTTCTGTAAACATAATTTCAGCACAAGAATTAGTTACTATTCAGCAAGCAGTAAATGCTGCCATAAAAAATAATCCAAATGTTTCTATTCTCGAAGAAAATATCAATATACAAAAACAAAATAAAAGAACAGTAACAGGAGATCTAATCCCTAACTTGAATTTTTCCGCAGGTTGGAGTAGAAATAACACATTTTCCAAAGGAACTACGGTATATCAAAATGGAATTCCTTTCGTACTTGGTGACCAAACTACAGCCAAAAGTAATTACAGTCTAGGACTGAATTCTCAGGTAGTGCTTTTTGACGGATTTGCCAATTACAGAAAGCTTGACCTCTCCGACCAGAATATCGAAGCTTCAGTGTTGCAGCTCGAAAAAACAAAATATGATATTATGATGGACATTACGCAAAAGTATTTTGACGTTTTGAGAAAAGATAGAATCGTTTATATTAATCAGGATAACCTGAAAACATCCGTTGACCAGTTGGATAAAATTAAAGTATACGTAGAAGTAGGGAAAAAAACTATCTCTGAAGTTTATAAACAGGATGTACAGGTGGCACAGGATGAATTAGACTTGGAAAGTTCAATCAGGCAGCTTGAAAAATCAAAAGTTGATTTGCTTAATGCTATGAACGATGATGTGAATAAAGAAATAACCGTTGAAGTTAAAGATGTCAATCTTGATATGACTCTTGGGGATTTGTTTAATATTATGAATAAATATGACAGAATAGACGACCTTGTAAAATCGGCTCTTTCGAAAAGATACGATTATCTGCTCGGGATACAGAATATTAAAATTTATGAAACTCAGTTCAATATTGCAAAAAAATATCTGTATTATCCGTCTTTATCGGCATTCGGAACTTTTAATGTCAGCGGTAACCAATATGACGAAATTTTCAATACAAGAGTTTTTACCTTTGGATTGAACCTCAGTTATCCGATTTTTCAGGGATTTAAACTCGATGTTAATAGTCAAATAGCAGAAATTAATATCAAACAGAAAAATGAAGATTTGAGGAATATTACACAGCAATTAAAAGCAGATATAAAAAAATCGGTTATTGACCTGCAAACGGCTTATAAACAAATTGAAATACTGGAAAGAAACATTACCGCTGCGGAGCAGGATGTTATATTATCGGAAGAAAATTACAGAGTCGGATATGGAACCTTACTTGATATGCAGGTTGCTGTTACGAGATTGAATAATCTTCGAATCGAAAGAGTGAATGCAATATATAATTTTTTCCTTGCTCAAAGACAAATTGATTATCTGTCCGGTAATCTGAAATATTAATTTTTATAATTAAATAATTTTAAAATATTATGACGGAAGAAAATGTAATTGAAAAAAAACCTGTTAAATTGCAAAATAACAGAAAAAGAAGAGCACGTAAAAAAAAGTTTTTCTGGATTGGACTTATAGTAATTGTATTAATTATTGTAATTGCTGTTGCCCTTGCGGGAAAAAAAGAAAAATTAATAGAAGTCCAGACAGAAAAAGTAAAAAAGAACAATATAACACAGGTAGTTACCGCAACGGGAAAAATACAATCTGAAACAACGGTTAATATAAGTGCGGAAGTAAGCGGTGAAATAATAGAACTCCCTTTTAAAGAAGGAGATGCGGTTAAAAAAGGAGACCTTGTCGTGAGAATAAAACCGGATGCATATTATCCGCAGCTAAGACAGCAGTCTGCTTCTGTTAAAGTACAGGAAAATAATCTGAAACTTCAGGAGATTAATTTAGTAAAGAATGAACTTGAGTTAAACAGAATTAAAGAATTGTATAATAAAGGACTCGCTTCGCAAAGTGACCTTGATAATGCACAAAACAATTATGATGTTAACAATGCTCAGATTAATACGATAAAATCTCAAATAGAACAGCAAAGAGCAAGTTTGTCGTCCGTCAGTTATGACCTGTCGAAAACACGTATTTTTTCTCCTGTGTCAGGTACAGTTACACAGTTAAATAATGAAAAAGGTGAAAAGGTACTCGGTACTTCATTTAATATAGGTTCGCAGATTTTAACTATTTCTGATTTATCTAAAATGGAGGCACAGGTTGAAGTCAGTGAAACGGACGTTACTTTGATTAGTATCGGGGATACTGCAAATATTACAATAGATGCTTTTCCTGATATAATATTTAAAGGATATGTTTATGAAATAGCAAATTCAGCTAAAACAAAAGGAGTCGGTACGCAGGAGGAAGTCGTTAATTTTGTCGTTAAAATCAGAATTATTAATAATGAATATGATTTAAGACCCGGAATGAGTTGTACAGCAGAAATTGAAGTTGAAAAGAAAGAAAATGTACTTTCCGTACCAATTCAGTCGGTAACAACAAGGGACGAGGATAAATCTACCGAACCACAGGAAGGGCAGGATGATAAACCTGAAAATCTGACTGTGGGGAAAGAAGAATCTTTTAAGAAAAAAACTAAAATCAAAGAAATTGTTTTTATCATAGAAGATGGCGTTGCAAAGAAAAAAGAAGTGAAAACAGGTATAAGCGATGATATATATATAGAAATAATCGAAGGATTGAATTTAGATGATGAAGTCGTAAAAGGAAGTTTTAAAGCTATAAATAAGGACTTGGAAGATAACACAAAAGTTAAAATAGATAACGAAAGAAAAAAACCTCTGAAAAAAGAATAATTTTATAACGATTACAAACAACAACAGCAAACTCAAAATGGAAAACTTAATTTCGTTGAAAGAAATTGTGAAAGTCTACGAGATGGGAGAGGAATCTCTTTATGCTTTGCACGGTGTTTCCCTTGATATAAAAAAAAATGAATATGTCGGTATAATGGGACCTTCGGGTTCGGGAAAATCCACTTTGATGAATATAATTGGGTGTCTGGATACTCCTACTTCAGGTGAATATTTCTTAAACAATAAGAACGTCAGTGAAATGTTCGATGATGAACTCGCAGAAATCAGAAACAAGGAAATAGGATTTGTATTTCAAACTTTTAATCTTCTGCCGAGGAGCGATGCTCTTCATAACGTCGAACTTCCTTTGATATATTCTGGATTGACAAAGCGTGAAAGAATTCGAAAGGCAGAAGAAGCACTTACTAATGTCGGACTGGCAGATAGAATGAAACATAAACCTAATGAACTTTCGGGAGGACAAAGACAAAGAGTCGCTCTTGCCCGTGCACTTGTTAATGATCCTTCAATAATTCTTGCCGATGAACCGACAGGTAATCTCGATACAAAAACGGGTGAAGAAATTATGGCACTTTTTGAAGAATTAAGTAATAAAGGCAATACAATAATTGTTGTTACGCATGAAGAAGATATAGCCAAGCATACGAAAAGAATTGTTAAAATGAGAGACGGACTTGTTTGTGAAGACCGGATTAAATAACAGTTAGTAATTATGAATTTTTTATTAGAGCTTAAAGAAAATATTATAATTTCTTATAAAGCGATTATCGCAAATAAAATGCGGTCTGTTCTCGCTACGCTTGGAATTGTAATAGGAATTACTGCTGTTACGTTGATGCAAACAGCAATCGAAGGTATCAACAGAGCCTTTGAAAGTAGTATTGCTTCTATTGGAACGGATGTATTATATATACAAAAATTTGAATGGTTCGGCAGGGAAGACTTTGAAGTCTACAGAAATAGAAAAGATATTACACTCCAGCATTTTAATTTTTTGAAAAGATTTGCACAAACAAGTGCCTCAATGTGTCCTACACAGGGAACGTTGAAAACTTTACAATTTCAGAATCTTACACTCGAAGATGTGTTCATAATAGGAACTACTGATGAATATCAAACAACATTCGGAACGAATATTGATGATGGACGATTTTTTACTACGAGAGAATCCGAAGGCGGATATCCGGTCTGTGTTATTGGAATGGACGTTAAAAATGCATTTTTCGAAAATGTTAATCCTATCGGAAAATATATTAAAGTAGGAACTCATACTTTCAAAGTAATAGGTGTTGTAGAAAAGCAGGGGAGTTTACTCGGTTTATTTAGTCTTGATAATCGTATTATCATTCCTATTCAAAGATTTGTAAAACTCTTTGGTACAAGAAGGTCTATTTCAATTAACGTTAAAGCCGCTGATATTAATAACATTGAAGAGACAAAAGAAGAAATTACTTCAATAATGCGCAAAGCAAGAAAATTAAAACCGGGAATGAGAAACGACTTTGGTATTAATCAGCAGGAAGCATTTCAGCAAACTTACGACCAGTTAACATTTTTAATTAAAGCAATCGGTCTGATTATAACATCTCTTTCGTTGATTGTCGGCTCAGTCGGCATTGCCAATATTATGTTTGTTTCTGTAAAAGAAAGAACTAAGGAAATAGGAATAAGAAAAGCCATAGGTGCAAGAAGAAAAACGATTTTATTTCAGTTTCTTATTGAATCAAGCCTTATCTGTTTGCTTGGCGGATTGATTGGTCTCGCTATTGCATTTCCGATAAGTCTTGTTATTGATGCATTAGTACTTCCGACTGTTATGCCCCTCTGGATTGTAATTCTCGGGATATTTATTTCTGTTATGTTCGGACTGCTTGCAGGTTTCTTCCCTGCATATTCCGGTGCTAAAATGGACCCGGTTGAATCTCTTAGATATGAATGATTTATTTTTAAATATTATTATTACTGAATTATAAAATAATTTGATAATGTAACATTATTTGTTTTAATTGTTAATTTTATATGTTTGGATTTGAAATTTTAAAGATTGCTTTAATAACGCTGAAGGAGAATAAACTACGTGCTTCGCTGACCCTTGCAGGTATTGTTATCGGAGTATTTTCGATAATAGCAATAATGACTTTACTCGATGCATTGCAAACCGGAATCGAATCTGGTTTAAGCCAGCTTGGAAGCAATACTTTTCAGATTCAAAAATTTCCCGCTATTCAAATAGGCGGACCGGGAAGCAGGAGAAGATATATGAACAGACCCGATATAACTTATGAACAGGGACTTAGATTAATAGACAAAGCTACAATTTATAAATATATTTCGCTTGAAGACTGGAGAAGCGGAAAAGTCTTTAAATACGGAAAATATACGACAAATCCTAATATGTACCTCGGAGGTGTAAGTAAGGATTTTTTACCCTGTAACGATTATTATATTAAAGAGGGAAGATATTTTACCGATAATGAAATAAACGGCAGCGCACCGGTCACAGTGCTCGGAATGGAAGTTGTTGAAAAATTATTTCCAAAAGAAAATCCGATTGGTAAAAAACTTATCCTTGATAATAATGAATTTAGAGTCATAGGTATACTTGAAGCAAAAGGAGAAAGTTTCGGACAAAGCAGAGATAACCTTGCTTTAGTTCCTATAACAAAAACACAGGAAATATATGGAAAAGCTGACAGGTCAATCAATATAGCGGTTCAATCAACAAGCAAAGATACGTATGACGAAACTGTGGAACACATTATTGGTGTAATGAGGTTGATAAGGGGAGTAAAACCGGGTGAAGAAAATAATTTCGAGATTTATTCAAATGAATCGTTGATTAATACGGTTAATAATTTTACAAAATATTTTAAATACGGGGCTGGCGTTATTTCATTTATTTCTTTGCTTGCTGCTGGTATCGGAATTATGAATATTATGCTGGTTTCAGTTACCGAAAGGACAAAAGAAATCGGCATAAGAAAATCCGTTGGTGCTAAGAATCGAAGTATCTTAACACAATTCCTTATAGAAGCAATTATACTTTGCCAGATTGGAGGTGTAATAGGAATATTTCTCGGTATTCTTACTGGAAATTTTGTCGGTATGTACCTTAACACTGTTGTTGTTATTCCGGTGAACTGGGTAATTATAGGATTTGTGATTTGCTCTTTGGTGGGTGTTGTATTCGGAGTTTATCCTGCTTATAAAGCCGCTCAACTGAATCCAATAGATGCCCTTAGGTATGAATAATAAAAGGTGAATTTAAAAAATTAATTTTCTGTCTGTAATCGTTGTACTTCCGGTATCTCAATGGAAGTTAAATGTTCGATAAAATTGTTTATCGGTTTTAACTTTATCTCACTATTGATTTTTTTCAAATTCTCGAATGCGACTGGTATTTTTTTAAGCGGATTCCTCGCTCGCCTTTCTTTGTGAAGCATTCCGTAACTTCCGAGTGTTTGAAATAATCTGATTACGCAATAATAATAAAAAGTTTTTAAAAAATCCGTTGATTTAATTCCTGTTTTTTGTTTTATTTCTTTTAAATATAATTTCAGCAGTTTATTCCTTTCTTCGTCGGTAAGGTCAATTAAACTACCTGAATATAAAAAAGAAGCTACATCGTATTGCAATGGTCCCTTCCGTCCAGCCTGATAATCAATGTAATATAATTTTCCGTCTTTGATTTTTATATTTCTCGGCTGGAAATCCCTGAATACAAAATAGAAATCACGGTTATTTAATTTTTCCAGCAATGAATTAAAACAGGAGTACATTAACTCAAGATTAACTTTTTCTTCTATAAACTGTCTTACGAAGTTTTCGTAAAATCTTTTTTGGTCGGTAATTATCTGGTCGATGCCAAACCACTCGGTTTGGAAACAATAAGTGAAGTCAATGAATTTTGGAGCTTCTGTTTGTATTTCTACTAAATCTTTTAATGCTTTTTCATAATATTTTAAAATATCTTTCTTATTGGTGTCTTTGCTCATTGAAAATTTAAAAAGTGATAGGTCTCCTAAATCTTCTTCTAAATAATATTTCTGATTTTTATATAAACCGAATATTTCAGGTACATTAAAGCCGTTTTTCTTGAATGCCTCTGAAAATTTTACAAACGCTAAATTTTCTTTTATGTCCTTGTTATATATACCTATGCATACACTGTTATTTGATGATAATCTGAATATTCTTCTCTTTGACGCTTCGGGTTTAAGCTCGATATAATGCTTAAAATTTACACCGAATTGATTGCGAAATAATAACTGAAAGATGTCCAATACGTTTTTGTGTATATTCATGTCTAAAGATTTAAAATTTATTATTGGCTGATTAAATCGTTTAAAGCATCCCTTATATTCTCAAATTCAAATTTAAATCCTTCGTTAATAAGATATTCAGGATATACTCTCTGACCGGTAATTAAAAAATTAGCAAATTCACCGATAATAATTTTCAATACCGGCGATGGAATAATAAAGAATGATGGTTTCTTTAATATACTGCCTAAAGTTGCTGAAAATTCCTTATTAGTAACAGGATTTGGTGATACTGCATTTACTGGACCGCTTATTTTTGAATTATCTATGCAATATATTAATATATTAATCAAATCTTTTATGTGTATCCATGATTGATATTGTTTTCCTGTACCAAGTATCCCTCCGATGTAAAATTTAAAAGGTTTAATTAATTTCACTAATGCACCGGCTTTATTGTCTAAAACCAGTCCGGTTCTCAATTTGATTGTTCTTATTTTGTTACTTACCTTATCCGCTTCATTCTCCCAATCATTGCATAAGTTGGCAATAAAATCGTTTCCGGCATTGTCCTTTTCTGTGAATATTTTGTCGTTTCCTTGTCCGTAATAACCTATAGCTGAAGCATTGATGAATAATTCAGGTTTATTGTCACTATGTTTAATTAGCTCTGCTATAAATTTTGTTGATAATATTCTGCTGTTGTAAATTTCTTTTTTATATTTTTCAGTCCATCTTTTTCCTCCAATAGAAGCACCTGCTAAATTAATTAATACATTTGTTTTATACAGGACTTCTGTAATTTCGTTTTTGTCATTTATATCTATATAATTTATATCATTGTAATTTTGAAACAGATTTTTTGCTTTGGTAATGTTTCTTGTTAATATGTTAATACTGTATTTTTTTTTTCTAAATACTTCTGTAATACGGCTTCCTATCATGCCTGTTGCGCCGTTTATCGTAATTATCTTCATTATATTAAGTTGTTAATAATAATGTAATTATTATCTTATTTTATACTCTGAATTGAGGTTTATAACCAGTAATAAATTAATTTAATGACACTTAGTGTAATATTCGATTACTTAAGTGTGTTGTAATTTCATTGTTCCTTAAAAGAATATATACCACTGTGATATCTTCGTATCTATAAGTTATAATATATTTTTCTAAAAATCAATTAAAATCGGTATTGTTTTTAAAAAATTATGA
>VGWA01000069.1 GCA_016873795.1 Ignavibacteria bacterium | reverse complement strand
GCAAAAGTACCCAAAGTCTCTGAAAAAGATTGCATCGTTGGTTTTCACGGTCCCTCTCTCGCCGTTGTAATTAACAGACTTGGAGAAATTAAAGAAGCATGGGATACAATAAATGCTCAGGACGTCATTGATATGGTCGCTCATGTCGGCATTAAATTACTTGAAAAAAAATCTGCTATTGTAAGAACTAAACCGTCAGGTAATTAATACTGTTTTTAAATGAACGATGGCTACACTACAATGTGCGATTCCTTACACGGAACACTAAAGAAAGAAATACTTAATGAAGTTGATAATAAACTTATCGTAAAACTTAATAATGGTAAAATTAAACAATGTTCCGTTGCCGAATGCATTTCCTCGATGTATGAAGATATGACTATACTCCGAGACTTCAACCGTGTCCATAAAATCTTTAAAAAATATAAAATATACTATATTTTGATTATAGTTATTATACTTGCTATCGGTTTTCATAACCACTGGTCTATTAAAGAAATCTTAAATATTATTTTATAAAATTATAATTATTTATTATGGGATATATTGATAAACAAATATCGGACAAAGGGGGTAATCTTATTGCTCTCGTCGAACTCGATGGCGATAACAAAATACCCGAGACTCTCGAAGATGGTGTCAACTGCATTATATTAGGTCATATTAACGAGTCCGAAACTGACCTCAAAGCTTCAAAAGAAATATTCAAATCAGAAGACGGCAAACCGCGGGCTACTGAATATTCTTATGAAGGAGGTTCTAAAGCTACTCTTATGCAAAGAGGAAAGGATATCCTCGATTTCTTGTGCTTTTCCGTAAGAGATAAAAAATTTCTCGAAATTAAATATCTTGGTATTGTCGATGGCAAGCTTCATGAAAAATTCTCTGTAGTAGAAGTTACTCCGCAAATGCTCATTAAAACACCCGGTGCCGCTAAATCTAATCCGTATGAATCTACTATAATTGTTCAAAGAAGTGCTGTTGAAATATCTTCCGATGATATTGACGCGATAAATGAGGAACTCGGAGAAGACACAATTAAATGTACCTCATTCTCTATACCCGCTGATCAGGAACATGTTCTTGTTGAAACATCGCTCGCTGAACCGAATCCGGAACCTTAATCTCTGTATAAAATGAAAAGCTTCCTCCAGGATGATAACAAAAATTTATCGGCTATCCGACTCTTCTGCTTTATTATTTTAATCCTCGTAACTTTTATGCTTATAGAAATTATTATATTAACCGCTATAAACCCTGAACAATCTCCGCAAATCATAAAAGAACTGACTTTATTAATTCTCGGTCTCATAACTACAATTATGACTACTAAAGCAATTCAGAAATTTGCTGAAACAAAAAATAATTCTAAAAAAAATAATAATAACTCAAATGAATTATAAAACTTTTATTAATATAGGCACCTGCTCCCCAGATATGCTTAATAGCAATGCTCTCCTGTCCGGCGAACAAAGATATTACGGATTCTCATCCGACCCCTATTATCACTGCTATATTTTCAATAACTATCTTGATAAAAATATAGTTGCGATACAAGATGAATCTCATCAAGAAATACTGTCTGCACTCGATTTTAAAGTCATCACAGGCGGACTTTTTTATTCGTTTAAAGATGGTTATTTCGGAATATCTACTAACTGTTCTGACTATCTCCAAACATCCTTACCTCTGCATTCGGGCAATTTGAGATATCAGGACTCTATCGGGGAAATTATTCTGGGTCTCTATCAAGGTGAAAATAAATTTGAATTGTTCTGGTCCTCCGACCTATTCCAGACCTACAATTCAAAAGTTCTTAACCTGGCAGGAAGAAATATCTGTTTTAGTAAAACAGATGAACATATTTTAATATATTTCACTGCAGAACAAATATTATATACTATCGACGGGAAAGGTAATCTGCATTTTAAGCATTTCTCTGCCGTTCCCGAGATATGTTCTATTGTTGGTTATCATAAAGGAAAATTGTTTTATTCACATCTTGATAAATTGTTTATCTCTAACGGAAAAGATATCTCCGAAATCGATAACCTTAATTTTTATCTCGCTAAACAAATTCAAGATTCTATTTATTATATGAATTCAAACGTTGTTGATGAAGTGGGTATGGAATATATCATATCGAGATATAACATAAATACCGGCATCATCTCCGAAGTATATAAAATTGAAGCCGGCGAAGAAATGGTATTATCGCCAAGACAGGTCGTCTCGGATTATGACAACCTCGCATTCTTACTCGTAAAACCCTCCGAGACAGCAAATACTATAATAAACATAAACCTCAATAGCAATGAAATCTTAAGAACTGACGACCTCGATATATACCTGCTATATGAATATGCATATCCAAATTATATTAAACATTATATAATGTGCCTTAACGAAAATGAAGCTTATCTTGCAACCTTAATAAAGGAAAAGAAATACATTATAACCAACACATCAGAGTCTGATTTACCTCGGATTATTTCTACTCCGGTAAATACCAAATTGCTTTCATTAAAGATATACGAAAATGATTGTTCACAACTTGGATTAATCCGTTCAAACAGATATCAAGAAGAAGGAAATTACTTCGCAAACAAATTTTATAAAAAGATATTTGTGCCTCCTTTTGAAACAATCGATATATATTGCAACAATTATACATCGATATATACATATTTAGAGTCACCCGTATTGATATTATTACAATTTAAATAAATAATGATTGAAATATATAAAGGCGATACTGCGACAGTTGAATTAACCGTTACGGATAATAATAATAATCCTGTCAAATTAACAGTAAAGAACGAAAATGATGAGCCTATTCAGGACGCTACGGTTCACATCAGAGCGAGCAACGGCAAAGAAGAATACATCGGGATGACAAACGCATCCGGAAAAATAATCTCGGTTGAAAATTTCGATGGCATATTCTTATGCAACAAATTCAGGAACGTTCAGGGTTCAGAATACTGGAGCGACGACTAAGAAACAGATAGATTTCGAGTTGTAATGGATTCAGATAAAACAATTAAGAGAATATTAAAGCCGTTTATAAGATATAAAATTAAAGGCGTTGTAAAACAATTACACAAAATAAGCGGTAAAATCAAACAACATAAAATTAAAGGAGTTTTAAGGTGCGTGCAATAATATTCGACCCTGCACACGGTAATAATGTGGCAGGAAAACGAAGCCCTGACGGTGAATTATTAGAATGGAAATGGAGCAGGGAAATTATTTACAAGACTATTCCTTTGCTGAAAGCATCGGGAATAAGTTGTTACATAACTAATACGGAAGATTATGAAATTGGATTAAGAGAGCGAGTGAGGATATGTAATTCGATAAAAGAGAATAAAAAACTTTTAATTTCCATACATTTAAACGGTGCGGGGGATGGAACTAAATGGTGTAATGCAAGGGGATTTGAAGTTTGGACTACAATTGGCGAAAAAAAATGCGATTTTTTCGCAAGGAAATTTATTGAAAAATATAAGGAGGTATTTCCTGATTTAAAAAACCGTGGAGCAAAGGAAATGAATTTCACAGTTTTAACTTGCGATTGTCCTGCGGTTTTACTTGAAATTGCTTTCCAAGATAATAAAGAAGATAAGGAAATGGTAATGAACAATGAGTTTAAAAATAAGTTAATCCACGATTTTTTATATCCCGTATTATACGATATTGCAACTAAAATTTATTAATATAATATTATGAGAATATATACATACAAAAATCAGGAATTCAGATTAAAAGCTAATAATCTCAACCTAAGAAAGCAATCAGCCGATTTTATGCTCAAATATGAAGATTATATGTATAATGCCACAAAAAATATTGACTTCTATCCTCTCCAAAAATATCGCAATAAAATGTCCGATTTTAATACTGCTATTTCTCAATTATCGAAAAAAAATCTTGGTTCTAATAATGACATACCTGATGAAAACAAAAATGAAATTAAGAAACTCAATAAATCTCTTACTAAATTAATGGACGATTTTGAAAATGACCAGAAAGCACAAAGTCTATTACAATATGAAAAGAAAATCGAAAATCTTGTGTTCCTTAAACTCATATCTGATGAAAATGTTATTAAACCGTTAATTGATGATATACTCATCGGGAATACAAAAATTATAGATTATGATAACGAAGATACGTTGATTTTTTTATCCGATATCCTTAGAGATTTTTTTTTGACTATAGGCAAGAACAAAATTTAATATTAACTATTCAGTCAATACTTAAAAATGCTTTCAAAACAAATTATATTTTCCCTGACTCTCTTGAAATACCAAACGAACTTAAATATGATTATATGATCCATTCACTCGCTAAACAATATAAACTAACTCTAAAACAAGCCGCTATGTATAAAGAATCGGATTTCTGGCTGATGAGAGGATTTGATAACCTTGAAGCTCTAAGAGAAAAATATATTAATGATGAAAAACAAAATTAACATTATAATTATTCAGCATTCCCTTAAAAACTTTGTATCTGCAGGATGCTGCAATATAATTTCTTCTTCACCGCATTTCGGGCAGTATAATACTTTATTTCTATACAATATTAAAGGCAACCAAAATATTAAATTAAAAAACGGGATAAATAACAATATTATACTCGTACACCACGCATATGTTGATGCTTTCGTCTTTACTTTTAAATTACTGTTACAATATTTACATGTTTTTCTCACTTAAAATAAAACAATTTCTTTAACTTACTTGTTCCTGAAGTCTTATTAAAAAATGTACAACAGACTACAAATCGAAATACAACTTAAAATTAAAGAAGCAGAACTCGAACTTCTTAAAAAGGAACTCGATGCTATTGAAAAAGACGCCATTGAAATTAAAATTAAAGGCGATACCTCTGAACTCGAATCTACTACCAAAAAAATAGATTCCCTCAAATCCAATATTCAAAAAACCACTAAAGAACAGGAAATTCTGAAGCAAGGAATGAAAGCCCCTATGTCTAAATTTGAAATCTGGGAATGGGGCGAAAATGTATCAGCCGTATTTACCAGAGTTAAAGACCTTGCTATTAGTGTTGGACATACAATTAAAGAAAATATTACCAAAGCAGCACAGACCCAGGTACTTAGAGAAAATTTTAAGGGCACTGCTCAAGACATCGAACTCTTTAAAAAAGCTGTTGCCGGAACAGTCTCTGAAGCCGGACTTATTAAACTCTCTAATCAGGCGTCAGACCTCGGTCTTTCGCTAAAAGAACAGGCATTGCTCTTTTCTCTCGCTGAAGACGCTGCAGATAGATATGGATCTTCGACCGTAGAAGGTTTTGAAAAAGTTCTCTTCGCTACCGAAGGCTCTTCAAAAGGTCTAAAAGCACTCGGGATACAAAAAGCCGAATATGATAAAATGGTCGAGAAACTTACACGGCAAATGGGAGGAGAAATTGAATCGATACAGGATGAAACCGGTGCCAGGCAAATACTTATTAAAAATCTCGATGCCGAAGAACAAAAAAGAATTCGTGTCAACGCCATTCTCGCTCTCACAGGTGTCACTCTTGACGATGTCAATCAAAAACAAATGGACTCTGCTGATAAAATAGAAAACCTCTCCGTCAAATTCGAAGAAGCTAAAGAAAAAATCGGAGGTCTCGGTCTGCATGTCTTACAACCTCTGATTGATCTCTTCTCTTCTCTCGACTCCGGGGTTGCCGCTTTCACCATCACAGTCATCGGATTGGCTGGGGCTATTGCTGTTGTTTTACCGGCTCTGACCGCTCTGAAAGCTTCTCTTATAGCTCTTAATGTCGAAACAGGAGGAATCTTACTTATTATAGGTGCTATCGTAACCGCTGGCTTCGCTGTCTGGCAACTTGCTTCTCATATTGATGAAACTAATATTAGTATTGATGAAATGAATTCTCATATAAAAAAATCTAAATCGAATCTCAGTGATATTAATACTGTACTTGAAACTAATGAAAAACAGCTCGTCCTTAATCAACAACAAACAGATGAATATAACAACGCTCTTAATAGATTAAAAGAAACATATCCCGGCGTCTTCTCGGGAGGAGTTCTCAATCTTCAACTTCTTAAAGAAATTGCTCAACAGGAAAAAGAAAATATCCGTCTCAAAAATGAAGCAATCCTCGTCCAACAGAAACAAGATGTAACTAATATTCTAAAAAATCAAATAACAAAACAAGAAGAATATAATAAACTACAGAAAAAAAGAGCAGAAATATTAAGTGATATTGAAATTTGGACTAAAAAGCTTTCTAATACAGAAATAGAATATGAGGAAGCATTAAGAAAAAACGAATGGACGCGATATTCATTATTAACCAACCTAACCGGAATTAAAAAAGAAATTGAACTTCAAAATAATCTCCTCGATGAAAACACTAAAAAACTTGCCCTTAATTCTGATGGTACTGAAGAATTATCTATAAAAATTAGAGAAATGCTCGCTAATGCTGCAAAAATCGGCTCTCTCGTTAATGTCTATTCATTCCTATCTGATGCTACTAAAAATAATGTTATACAAACCAACATTCTTAAAAATGCTTTCTTTTCTCTCTCAGATACTGCTATCCAGGGTCTGCTCGGCATTTCAGGGGCTCTAAAACAAAATGCTACATTAATGAATTCTTTTCAATCTGCTCTATTGGTTATCCGGGCAGGCATTGCAGCAATGAGTGAATCTATGGTACGTACAGGTATTGCCGCCCTGCAAATGGTTGTTTCTGAAGCACAAAAAATCTCTCTCGATATTCCTGACGAAAATAAACCTCTTAAAACCACTGCTCAATCTTCTGACAAAACAAAAATTATAACTGATACATTTTCCGAACAACTCGAAAAACTTAAAACTAAATATGAATACCAGGAAACATTTAATACTCTCACTGTTGAATCTATTGCCCTTATCTCTCAAGAAGCTTTCTCTCTTAAAGAGCTTGCAGACACAACAGAAAAAGAAATTACTCTCCAGTCTTTCCTGAATGAATTAAAAAATAAATCGAATGAATTAATTAAAGAACAAAAAAAATATCTCGATGATATTTTAAAAAGAACTCAGGAACAAATCCAACTCGAAGATACAAAAAAAGAAGCAATAAAAAATATTGATACCGAAATCTCTAAACTAAAAGCGGATTATGAACATGCTCTTCTACCTGATGATGTTAAAATCACCGCCGATATCGCCTATAAATTCGACGCTATGGAAAAAAGATTATTATCTATCAATTATATAACAAATGAGCAGGCAGCTGTTATTCGTAATCTTATCCGTCAATGGAAAGAATATGAATTCCAATTAACAGAAATTGAATCTAAAAAACAAAAATTCGAATCTGTCTTTGAAGTCCTTAAATCAGGGTTCTCCTCTTTTGCCTCTTCTGTATCTGATTCTTCTAAATCTATGGCTTCTGCTTTTAAAGAAGCAGCTAAATCTATGCTACAGTCTTTTATAACCCTCGTTCAGGGCAAGCTCACCGCTGCTATGGCGGATGTCTTTGCTAAAGGTGTCTTGACCTTTGGTATTTCTGTGCCGGTCGACCTGGCTCTTATGGGTACTGCATGGGGCTTTCTCGAAATTGCCAAGGGCTTTATTGGTCAACTCCAATATGGTGGTCCCTTTACTCCGGGAACTTACCTCGTCGGTGAGAAAGGTCCTGAACTCGCCGTTATGGGCTCATCAGGTTATATGTTTTCTAATTCCGATTTAAAAAAACTTCTGAACTCTTATATACCGGCTAATATAAATAATCCCGTTTCTATCTTTATTGATGCTGATGCCGATTGGCTTAAAGTTGGTATTAATTCCCAAAAAGCTTTAAATAAATATAACAAACTTATTACTGTCTAAAAAAACAACTATGAAATTTCTTAACGGCTATAAAAATCCAAAATTCCTTATACTCGATAAATCATTTAAGATAGTTGACACCATTTCTCTCGAACTCTGCGATGAAGATGGATTAATCGAAGAAATTTTACCGCTCTCTGTCAAACAAATCGGCTGGGATTTTAACGAAGACACTAAACCCCTCGGTATACATATAGTCTTTAATCTATCATATTCATTCTCGGATAAAACTAATACTAAAAAAATTATTTCTTTAATTAATTATTATCTCGGGGGTTATACCTTAAAACTCTTCCCCCGTTCTGATATTTATCAACGGTCCTTTTTCGTAAATTATCTTTCTGACTCTTTTACTCTCGCTCTCGCTAAAGGCGGATATTTTGCTAAAGGACATAAAAAAATTAAACTCCAATTTAAAACTAAAGAAAAATTAAATAATATTTTATATATTGATCCGGACTTTACTCCTCTTTGTGCTGCTCTATTCCATAATAGGACCGGAATATTTGTAACTTTAATTTAAATTATATTATTATGTATGAAGAATTATCTTTAACTTGCCTAACTCTAAATGAAGAAGGTCTCGTGATTCCATGGGATAACCTTGACGAAAATAATTTTAAATTTAAACACGTCTCCACAAATGAACAATTCTTTCCCTCTACTTTCGTTAACCAGGGCAATGGTAATTATACCTTCTATGGTTGGAAAAAAAATGTTGGCGGAGTCCTTGTTTCTATTGACGATATACAACCGGTATATGTTTATATCGATGATATACCTCGCTATAATTACGGTGTCTTCTATATCGGGGCACTTGACCTGCACTTCCTGGATAAATCCTCTCAGCAGGAAATTAATGCCGTTAAGGATTTTAAAGTTTTCCCTACTCTGCCGGAGGATTCTCCTGATGCCGACTATCAACCAACACATAAAAAATATGTGGATGACGTAAATGATAATACAATTGACTATTTAAATAATAATTTCGCAGACTTAGCTAAAGATAATACATTTTTAGGCAATAATTTACACAAAGGTAATAATACCTTTCATCATAGTGGAGAACATAAATTTGTTGTAGACCCGCTCGATCCGGAATTACCCGGCTGGCCATATCTTGAGTTTGAAAATTTCATAGAATCTAACTATACTCCTCCTAATCCTAATTCTCTTGTACATAAAGATTTCTTAATCCGTTCCCTTGCATCTTTATCGCTTGCCCCATATCAGGAATCATCTAATATTGTACGCGTTGTCCCTGATGGTAATAATGAGACAGGTAAGGTCTATAGATCTATCCAGGCGGCTATTAATTATTTTTCTCAACCTTCTGAATCTCGTCAGTATGTTGTCTATATTTGCGGTCCCGGATTAACTTCCCAATATATCTTTCTTAATCACATTCATTTGAAAAATTATATACATCTTACCGGCTCTTCTCTTATGCGTTCTATTGCAGGTAATAATCCCCCTGGACTGGTACTCGGAGGAAATTCAGATTCCGTTACTAAAATAATATCCCTACTGAATCTCAATATCTATATGGGTGCTTTTGATATTGAAAACGACAGAACCTATAACTCTTTTAATTTTGATAATTGCACAATCTATGCTTATAAAAGTCTTATGTTTAATAACTGCAAACTACATAATTGTTTAATCTATCAACCTTCCGGACAAGCCATTACCTTAAATGGTACTACCGAAATGATTGATTGTAAAATTATGCAGCAACTTATTATCGGCGGTTCTTTCCAAGGGCTCGTAATTAATTCTCCTTCTGAAATTAATTCTTCTTTCTCTATGCCCACGGACCCTACACTTTCAACTTAATTTTTTTATAAATTTATTAAATAAAAAATGATATTAATACTTGATTCCCAAAATTCAATTAAAAGTGAAGGAAAATATATTGAAATCTCGCAGGGTATTAGACCCGGTGGTTGTTTATTCGGCAAAAGGGGCGAGGATGTTACAGCTGACGAGAATATCTCTCTTAATAACGGAAATCTCTTTGTTATTGACGGAGTAGATAATCCTATAGAAAGAATACATTGCTCGGAATGGACTGACGGATCTATTATAACCTTATTCGCTTTATTCTCTTGTTCTTTGAAGCATATGGCAGTAGAGCAAGAAGAATATAGACCTTTGTTTTTATCTGGTTCAACCGACTTTGATATGGAACCGAACTTCAACATTTCTTTAATGTATATAAATGGAACCTGGCATGAAATTTCCCGTTTTGTTGCATAATTCTTTTTTCCTTAGCTGGTTAATTTCTTACTTATTTTACTGACTTTAGGACTGACTCTATTCCCGATAATTGAATGATAATTGTAAATTGATAATTGTTAACTGAATATAAAATATTACTTGAAAAGTGGATATTCTCCTCAGGCACCCCCCTCTCTGAAATTAATTTTTTTTCGGGGCAGAATAAAGAACTTGTAAAAACTATTGACCTGAAACCCTATATTATGGATATAGGTCCAATTAATAACTCTTTCGAAAAATCTTCTAAATCTGAAACTTATTATTCCACATTCCCAATTTGCTCTAATATCTCCTTCACTCTTAAAGGTATTAAAAATCAAGATTACTTGAAATCTTTTTTCGGTATTACTCAAAACACTTGGTTTTATCAATATATTGTTAACATCGCAAACAATAATGGAAAATCTATATGGAAAGGAATTATATATCAGGAGACTATTGAAGAAGAATTTCATCCCTCTGAAGATTCCGAAGTAATAAAAATTACTGCCATCAGTTTAACAAAAGAATTTAAAGAATATTACAAAACTAAATATCTAAGCCCCTGGGATTCTATTGATGGGTGGCAGAAAGAATCTAATCTTAAAGATTTTTCTTTTAATTCTATCAATATCTCTTATTATAAAATCCCTGTTTCCCTGCTATTATCTAATATGTTCAATAATTCTCTTTTTAGGATAGAGATGCAAGCAGACCTCTCTCAATTCTTCGTTATCAACTTTCCTTATTTCGGTCATAAAAAATCTGGTTCCGAACTCTCAAATAACGAGATATTCTTAAAAATGGGTTATCATAGAATATATGATTCTTATGAAAACAAATTTGATTTTCTCTTAAAACTTTGTAACGCTATGGGATGGATATTCTTTTTCGAACATAATATATTATATATTAAAGATAAATGCTATTTTAATCCACAACAATATACAATATATTCGCCCCAAATTGAAAAATATACCTTAAAAAAACAAAAAGAAGAAATATCTTTTAAAAATATTATATTTCTTGATGGAAAAATATTCGCCGGAAAATATACCGGCTGCGGCGGTATGTATCAGGGAGAAAGATTCTATGGTAAAACCTGTAAAAATTATTCTCTAAATAATAAACCCTGGAGCCGTCTTTCGCAAGGGCATTCTCTTAAGTTTGATGTCGGCTATAGATGGCAGAGATATGAATTCGAATCTAACGATACTTGGTCATACCGCTTATTTGAATGGATACCTCAAGGGCATGGCTCCGAATTATATCATCTCTCCAAAGAAGAAACATTGTTTCTAAATGTCGGCGATATTGGTAATTTATATTGGGGATATAGTACGAATGACGGTCATCAATTTTTCACTTCTAATCCTTCCGGTATGCAAGAAGATGAATTATGTTATAACGGTAATTATGGTAATGTCTTATTTAGATACAATTCAAATTACCTGTATACATATATCGATTATGCTAAATCATTGCAATTCTCTCGAAATATGGATCAATATTACCAATCTTTTCCGGCTCGCTCTCTTTCACTAACTCTTAACAAAATCATCGAATCTCCTTTCATTTCAATTCGCATTATTGGAATACCGGATATACTCGGCGATTGGGCAATAAAAGAAATAAAAACAGATCTATTAAAAAATAAAACACAACTTGAATTAACCAAAATTAATTAATATATAATTCCTACTTCATAAAATATAATATAAAAAAAATGAAAATAAAATATTATTTAATTATATCTATTATTCTTGTACTCTTAACCGCAGCAGTCTCATTTTATCTCTCATCAAAATGGTCTGCATCTAATGTAATCATACTCCACGATACAACTATCGTTGATCGCTGGCATTATGAACTTTCACGAGATACTATTGTAAAATGGTATGAAAAAATCCAATATTATAAACCCGACCCAAAAACAATATATGTACAAAAGGTTGATACTGTCTTTATCGAATCCTCTAAATCTCTTGACTTAATGCTAAAAGTAGATAAAATAGGCAATAAATTATACATTAAGGCAATCAACCAAAACGGCAAAATAATTAAAGAATACATATATGATAACATCGGTGAAGAGCTCCATATATCATCTCAACAAAACAATATTTCAGTCAAATCCCGACTTATCTATTATGATGGGATTGCTATATTCGCACAAGCTTACTCTAACCAGTTTAAATTAATCAACCAATTTGAATATGATATCGGACTCGAAACCGGTATCAATTACTTAAACAAACACCGTCTTACAGCCGGTATATTCTACAATAAATCCTCCAAATTCAATGTATTTATAAAATCGAAATTTAAGATATTTTAAATTTTACTCAAACTCACATGACTTTAGTTCTGATTTAATCTTTATTTAATCCAACCTGTCTTCCTGCCCTACTTTAGGACTTTAGTCAGACCTACCTTCCTGCTTGCCTTCCTAACTTTAGTTAGGACTTTAATTAAGACTCTCGATTTTTGACCTTAGTTGTGACTCTCGATTTTTGACCTTAGTTGTGACTCTCGATTTTTGACCTTAGTTGTGACTCTCGATTTTTGACCTTAGTTGTGACTCTCGATTTTTGACCTTAGTTGTGACTCTCGATTTTTGACCTTAGT
>VGWA01000068.1 GCA_016873795.1 Ignavibacteria bacterium | reverse complement strand
TCGGATAATTTGTACTTTCTGTTCTGCTGTAAATCTTGATCGCTTTGACATTTTTGTTCTCCTTTCTTATTACAAAATTATCCTTATTTTGTTTTATAAAAAGTCCAATTCCAACTTAAGCATTATATTAGTTATCATTTATAATTTATCCTTTATAATTTATCATTTAACATTTATCATTTATAATTTATCATTGTATACGGGGGGTACATACAAAAACAAATTTGTAAATACGATAAAAATCATTTTTAATATCAGCTGAGGATAAAAAATAACTCAATTTTCACCCCTGACTTTCAGTTGAAAAGAAGAAACCCGAAAAAACACAGGGAAATACGGCTGCCATCTTCAGGTAAACGCTTTCTTCCCGCATTCTGTCTGTTATTGACCAGTTTTTCCACGACTCCTTTCCGGAATAAGTAGTGCTGATTTCTATATTCCCGCTTTTCCCTGTAATTCTCCAGCTTTGCCAGGCATCGCTTCCCGAATAAACAGTTTCGATTCTAATGGTTACATCGCCGCTGGAAAGCGTCCAGCTCTTCCAGGAATCCTCTCCGCTGCAAACCGTACGTATAGTCCCGGAATAATCCGAAAACGAAAAACTCCAGCTCTGCCATGCATCTTTTCCGCTGTATGTTGTTCTTATTTCTCCTGTCCTGCTAATATAACTTATATTCCAGTTTCTCCAGGCCTCCTCCCCGGAGTATGTTGTTTCAAGCCTTCCTGTTGAGCCGTTCGTTCTTATATACCAATCTTTCCAGGCTCCCTCGCCGGAATATATTGTTTCTATCGATTTCAGTTCGGTATCTTTTTCCTGTCCGATTAACGTAATTGAAAAACATATAAGAAAAGCCGCTATGATAATTATTCTCATTGCTAAAAAATTTTATATATTAAAATAATATTTTTTTAAAAATAATAAAAGATATTTGTAAAAACTTTGATTATTTAAATTATCTTTATTAATTTTTCAAATAAACGGTTTTCCCGGTTTTCCGGGTGGCCTGACTTTAGTTTAGTAAAATTATAATATAAATATTGGATTTTAATTCCGAAATAAAAAATCTTATAAGTTTGTCAATGGCAATAAGAGAATCAACTTTAAAAAGATTAAAATCAGTTCCTGCATGCTTTGAAAACTGGAGACCAAATTCCGGTTCAATGAGTTTTGCGGATGTTGCCGCACATCTTATAGAATGCGACTTGTGGCTGATTGAAAAATATAGAAAACACAGTATTAAACATTTGACAGGGAAAAGTAATAATGTTAAAATAAAAAACAAGGACGAATATAAAAAACTACTGTCTGACCTTTCGGAATCGGGAAAAACAAAAGTAAAATTTTTAAACACCTTAAGTAATGATGATCTGAAGAAATCAATTTTTGATGATAGATACGGAAAAAAGGTATCTTTTTGGTGGATTATAGTACGTGGAAATTTCGACCACGAAATTCATCACAGGGGAGAACTTGCTGTGTATCTGAGGTTAATTGAAAAATATTCGACTGCTTTTTTTAAAAAAACGTCTTCACGGTTATGGAAAAACCTTTATCCTAATTAAATGAGCTCAACAAAAAACATAACCCATAAATATTTAGGAAAAATTTTTCCTGTTATAAACTGGCTCGGGGCATATCAACTCCCCTGGCTCAGACATGATATCGTTGCTGGCATTACACTTGCTGCATTTATTATGCCGGAGTCTCTTGCTTACGCCTCACTCGCAGGACTTCCGCCTGTTACCGGAATTTATTGCTGTTTACTCGGCGGAATAGGATATGCAATATTTGGTTCCTCAAAACACCTTGCCGTCGGACCTACATCGGCAATTTCTCTGTTAATCGGCGTCTCACTGGTCGGTATCGTCGGGGGCAACATGGAAATGTTTTTTCCTGTTGTAACTTTGACAACTTTATTGGTTGCCGCAATCTTTTTTATTTCCTATATATTCCGCCTGAATGTTATTGTAAATTTCATTTCCGAAAGTACACTTATAGGTTTTAAAGCTGGTGCCGCTTTGTCGATAATTTCAACCCAGCTTCATAAACTATTCGGTGTAAGCGGCGGAGGAAATGATTTTTTTTCCAGAGTATATTCGGTCTTCGAACAAATAAGTAATATAAATATCGTTGTTCTGCTTGTTGGAATAGGTGCTCTTGCTCTGCTTATTTCAGGTGATATTTTCTTAAAAGGCAAACCTGTGGCACTCGGGGTTGTCGTTCTCTCTCTTATAATCATTCCTCTGTTTCAACTGAATCAATACAATATTCATATCGTCGGCGAACTGCCTGCAGGATTGCCTTCTCTTCTGGAACAAAATTTTAACTTCTCCGGTATTAATATTCTGATTTTCCGGGATATCGCTGAACTTGCCTTCGCCTGCTTCCTTCTGTCATATATTGAAAGTGTATCCGCAGGAAGAACTTTTGCAATTAAGCATCACTACGAAATCGATTCGAGACAGGAGTTACTCGCTCTTGGTTCGGCCAACCTGTTAACAGGTCTCTTTCAGGGATACCCGTCTGCAGGCGGTCTCTCGCAAAGTGTGGTTAATGAAAGTGCCGGGGCAAAAACTTCTCTCTCTTTGGTATTTGCTTCTTCGATTCTCGTCGTTGTCCTGCTTTTCCTGACAGGGTTGCTTAAAAATTTACCGGAAGTCATACTTGCTTCAATAGTTCTCGTTGCTGTCAGCGGGTTAATAAAAATAAAAGAATTTAAACATTACTGGAAAGTAAGTAAAATAGACTTCTATGCCTCGGTTTTTGCTTTCGGAGGGGTTCTGCTGCTGGGAATTCTCGACGGAGTTATTCTTGCGGTCATTGCATCTTTGATAATGCTGTTGTTAAGAATTGCTGACCCGCATATTGCAATACTCGGAAGAATACCGGGTACTGACAGATTCTCCGATATAAAAAGGCATCCGGATAATGAAACATTCAGGGGTCTGATGATTGTTCGTGTTGAGGCTATGGTTTTATATTTTAACGCTGAACACATATTTGAAAAACTGATGAAATTAGTAAATGAAAACCCTGATATAAAATTTCTTGTGTGGGATTTTTCAAGTTCATCATATCTTGATATTACAGGAATAAAAATGATTCTACGCCTCCATAAAGAATTGGAGTTGAAAAATATTAATTTCAGAATAGCCGAAGCACTCGCTGAAATCAGAGATATAATGCGAGCCGAAGGACTGGAAGAAAAAATCGGACGGATAAGCCGAAAAGTTTCACTGGAGGAAATTGTAGAAGAATATCTAAATAATCAGAATTTTAACTCCGATTCAAAAACATTAAAGTAAAAATTCCGAATTATCAGTCGGACCGAAAACAAGGGGGGGAAGAAAATATCAATGTTTATATACACTGTTCAATATTGAAAAAGTTCATCGGAATTATTAATTTGAATAATCTAGCATAAAGTAATGTTAAATTATAAATTGTAAATTATAAATTAATAAAGGAGCCTATTATGAAAAATTTTATTCTTTTATTGCTTTTCTTTTCTTTCGCTTCTACCATATTGGCGGAAACAGAAGCTACACGAGACAGTTTCTATGTAAAATATATCGGAACCGCATTACAGGGAGCGGATACTATGATTTTCTATTCTAAACAGGATAAGTTTAAATATGTTGAACATTTTAAAATCGGCGGGACACCTGCAGTAAAAACAACATATCTTATCGGACAGGAAATGATAATTATTAATGATGAAGGAGGAGCAAAAAACGGTATAAGTATTACAATACAACAATCTTATGATGAGTTTGTAGATGGTATTTATTTTCTCAGTAAACAGAATTATCAGGAGTTTTCAGACCCTGCCGGTACTGATACCTACCTCGGATACCCCTGTTCAGTATTTGAAAATCATGAAGGCAATAAAATCTGGGTATATAAAGACACCTATGTTCTGAAAGTAATGAATGTCGTGGATAACACAGAAACCTATGCGCTTGAGTTTCAGTTAAATCCTACATTAGATGATAAGATATTCGAAATCCCTCCGGATGCCGTAATTCAATCTCCGGGTGGCATAAAATAAATATTAATAAAGTTACAGAGTAAACTGAAACGCTTTTATTTTATTAACAACATCCGCTTGGTTTCCGCAAAATTTCCTGCTGTTAGTTTATAGAAATATACTCCGCTTGTCAGGTTTCTCCCGTCAAACGACACCTGATACGTTCCTGTGTTTAAATTACCATTAACAAGCATCGTCACTTCTCTTCCGATTGCATCAAATACTTTTAGGGTAACATAACTTTTCTCCGTCAACGAAAAACCGATAGTTGTAGAAGGGTTAAAAGGATTCGGATAATTTTGTTTTAATTCAAATTTCCCCGGAATTTCGGTGCTAACAATTATACCGGTTACATTGTCGGGAGTCAATGTAAACGCAAGAGTCTGGAATAAATTGGTGTTGTAGTCAACCGTTATGGTATATGTGTTCTGATTAATGTAATTGAATTTATCTGCTTTAATTTGATAATTTCCGGGCAGAAGACCTTCCATCCTGTAATGCCCGTTCTGGTCTGATATTGCAAAATTTACAATCTCATTATTCATAATTGCATATACAATAGCTCCGTTAATGTTTGAACCGCTGTTAGTCTTTACTGTTCCGTTTATTACGGCAAGTCCAGTGTCCGGAAGAGGGATTACCCTGAAATCTATGTTGCTCACTATACCGAGCGAATCGACTACAACAGAATCTGCAAGCTGCCAGCATAAAGTCGGTACATGGTCGTATCTGAAATAAGTCGGTCTGTACTCGCCGAATGGTTTTGCCAGCAGTTTATATTTACCCGGAAGAAGATTGTTAAACATATAATTTCCGCTTGAATCCGAAAGTACATTGTAAGTTCTGATCGATGTAACGCTTGGTACATTTTGACCATATTTATAAGCAATAATCTTGGACATTACCCCAACGGTATTTGCTGTATCTTTAACCTGACCCGAAATCCCGTTGCTGTAAACAAATCTATGCTCAAGTATAAAATTAATATTTGAAATATTCCCGTTTACATAAATCTTGTCCGCTTCGAGCAGCGATCTCTTGTTGTCCCAGTATTCGGGTAAATATTGATTATTTAAGGGGCTTGCATATACAACAACAGTATCACCGCCTCTGACTCCTAATGTATAGTTCCCGAGCGAATCGGTAATTGTTCCATTAGAGTAAAAGTGAATGTTATTTCCCCTGACTCTGTAAGCGTATACTTTGCTTATTATCGGTTGGTTTACAGAATCTTTTACTGTGCCGGTTATTGAATATAGAATTGCCAGTGCAACTGGGTTAAGCCCTATACTTATACCGATACTATCATTGTTTGCCAGTATAATTTTATCCGCACTTTGAATGTCTGGTTTGTTGTCATAATATTCACTTGCAAATCCTGTTTTACTCGTAAAAACATAATACTGACCGGGTAAAAGTATCGCCTTGAACTGTCCGAGATTGTTTGTATAATACACATTACATCCGCATGAACTCGTAGATATAAACCTGACCATAGCACCTATTATAGGAAGATTTGTCGAGTCGCTTGTTACTATCCCTGAAACAATTGCTTTTTGCAGCGGTGTAAAAACAACTGTAACCTGCACAGTGTCTGAGGGCGTACTTTCTCCGATACTCGACAATGCTGTTACATAATAAGAATATGTTTGATTCAACAACACATTGTAGTCGTTGACATACATCATATGAACATTGCTGAACTTCTTTACAAACGTTCCTGTGTCGTTAAGACCGCCTGCTTTTCTATAAACATTAAAATGCATACCGGCTGAGGGATACATCCAGCTTACTTTCACAAACGGATTTGTAGTGCTGTTTGACATTACAACTGCACTGACATTGTACGGCGGAACAGGCTGAGCTGAGACCGGTATTGTTAATACTGTAATAAACATTAGCAATAAAACCGAAAAAATTAACTTTTTCATTCCGGGGAGTCGGTATGAAAACTTTCTGTAAAATTTAAGGTTTTTCATCTTAAAATATATTTAATATTTTTTAAAACCTGATTTAATTTTAAATCCTTGCTTTTCTTACTTTTCATCAGTGCCTTGTGTTTTTCTTTCCCTGCATCTTATTCCCCCTGTGTATGTTCTCCGTATAGGGGGAAAACTTACCATTAGTTCAAATATAATAAAATTAATTTTAAAATTTGTCAACAATTTTTTTCCATACTAAAGTATTGAAAGTCACCCAGGAATGCACATGGTTTTTCTATAATTCCAGATATATATCTTTCCCGTTAAGAATTTCGGGCATGTTGCTTTTGGCTTTGGAGAGCTCTTCAAGAAAATCTTCCTCAATTCCCTCTGTTAATTTTATCACTTCCTCTCTTGAAATAAAAGTTAAATTGAATTTTCGGGCAATTTCTTTAACAATAAAAATTGCTTGTCTTGCATATTCTATTATTTTTTTCGCTTCAAGTCCCGTTACATCCGAGAAAAACCATCCGCAGCTTGTAAACATAAACATCGCAAACTTCTGCATTTCAAGCAACTTCAGACAGAGTTCTGTTTCCTCTTTCGATAAAAATCTTTCTGCGTTAAAATAAAAATATTCATCTACTGATTCTTTTGAATTGTTGAGTATTATCTTTATATATTCGTCTCTTGCTTTCCACACATCTTTTAAATATTGTTCTCCGCACAATTCATAAAAAACAGAAAGTTTGTCTCTTAGTAAATTTAATGCATTTCTAAGCGGTTCTCTCCACAACTGATTCCAGCCCGGCATACTTCCTACGGTACAACCGCAATCAGTTTTCCATCGGTCAACTCCGTGAGCACAACTCCACGAAGTTCCTTCTGTGTTTTTTCCTTCTTTCAAAACTACTTCGTATTGAGGAGGATGTAATTCGAGATATTCTCCGAAATTTACTACTTTATAACCTTTCTTTTTTGTTAACACATAAAGAAGGTAGGCAAGCGTTCTGTCTGCAAACTTTTTGTGGTGTCCGAAAGTCTCTCCGTCAACCGCAATGCTAATCAGCTGGTCGTCAGAGTTTTCTTTTTCGGTTGCAAGTTCGATTCTGTTCATAAACTTATAAGAATCATATGAAATATCGTCAAATGCTATTGCCTTCGAAATCGGTCCGTCGTAAAAGAATATATCAATATAAGGAAATTTAGATGTATTCGTAATGCTTTCTTCTCGTTTATACTGGGAAAACCCGGGATATAAGAAACAACGATATGGAATCTTCGGATTTACATTGCTAAATGATACATCCTGCCATTTATTCGTACCGATTTTCCTCATCTTTAATGCCTGAGACGGGTCGAGAATAATATACTTTATACCTTCTTCAATTAAAACTTCAACAGTTGCTTTATTAACCGCAGTTTCAGCAAGCCAGATAGATTCCGGGTCTCGCCCGAAATGATGTTTGAAATTTACCACTCCCCATTTAACCTGAGTTATCTTGTCCCGCCTGTTGGCAAGGGGCATAATTATATGGTTATAAACCTGTGCAATTGCGTTTCCATGACCGCCGTGTTTCTTTATGCTTTTCTTATCTGCCTGTACTATTTTATCGAAAATACCGGGATATTTATCTTTCATCCAGTTCAGCAATGTCGGTCCGAAATTAAAATTAATATACTCGAAATTGTTTATCTCGACTATAATTTTTCCCTTTTTATTTATTATATCTGCCTCTGTGTTTGGTTTGTAACACTCATTTAATATTCTCTCGTTCCAGTCATGAAACGGAGCGGCAGAAGGTTCTTCGGGAATCTTACCTGTTGCCGGGTCTTCTCTCGGAGGCTGGTAAAAATGTCCGTGAACGCAAAGATATAAATTTTGTGGTTTTACAGCTTTCATACCTGACTTTCAGTTTAAGTTGTTTTTATTGTAAAATACATTGAATAAATTAATTATTCAATATAAGTTTAAAATGACTTTTCCCGATGATTGAAAAATATTTTTAAAAAATATTAACTGAAAGTCAGGTATGAAAATAAAAGAAGTTATCTATAAACCTATAGGTGTTATACATTCCGAACATCTTTCACCTAAGGGAACGCCGATTCAGACAACACAAAGAAGTAAGACAGTTTGTTATATAGAGATATATAAAAAGTACGTCAAAGGATTAAAAGATCTTGAAGGATATTCACACATCATTTTAATATATCATTTTCATTTGTCCGGAAAAAGTCCGCTTCTTGTTAAACCTTTCCTGGACCGAAAACTTCGCGGTGTTTTTGCTACACGCGCACCGGGCAGACCTAATCCGATTGGGTTTACTGTTGTATCCCTTGTCGGTATCACAGGAAATAAGATCCTTATAAAAAGCGATGATATAGTAGACGGAACACCATTGCTGGATATAAAACCATATATTCCGAAGTTTGATATAAAAAAAGTCAAAAAAACCGGCTGGGTACAAAAAAAGCTAAAGGGAGTTCATGCGGCAAGAGATGACGGAAGGTTTACAAATGCCTGACTTTAGTAACAAACCTGATTCCCTATACCTGGCTTTAGTTTTGTGTTTGTCCTACTCCCCGCTTTACAGAGTACCCAGGAGAACAGAGCACCAATTAATATTGTTCGAATAAAAATATATTTGCTGCAAGCGGAGGCAATTTAGCTCTAATAGAGTGGTCTCTGAGGAATCTTCTTGTCGGCTCGCTGTTAACACCACCCGAGTTTCCAAGTCCGCTTCCCCCGTATTCCAATGCATCACTGTTAAATATTTCGCTGTAAAACCCGGGGTGCGGTACACCAAATAAGTAATTATCTCTTACAACCGGTGTCAGATTAAATGTAAATATCAATATCTGCTTCCAGTCTGCTGAACGTCTCATAAATGCAATTACGCTGTTATCCGCATCGGAAAAATCTATCCATTCAAATCCCTCACTCCTGAAATCCTGTTCGTGCAATGCTCTGTAGTTTTTATAAATAATATTTAAATCTCGCACACAGTGATTTAATTTCCCGTGCGTTTCATAATCGAGAACAAACCAGTCAACCGAGCTCTCTGAATTCCACTCGTTATACTGACCAATATCGTTACCCATAAAATTGAGTTTTTTTCCGGGGTGTCCGAACATCAGGGTAAAAAACATTCTTAAATTGGCAAACTTTTGAAATTTATCTCCCGGCATTTTTTCGAAAAGCGATTTTTTACCGTACACAACCTCATCATGAGATACGGGAAGTATAAAGTTTTCACTGAAAGCATACCATAACGAAAATGTTATTTTATTATGATGATACTTTCGGTAAATCGGATCAAGAGAAAAATATTCAAGAAAATCATGCATCCATCCCATATTCCACTTCATATCGAAGCCGAGCCCGCCAAGATAAACAGGCAGGGTAACTCCGCCGAACGCCGTTGATTCTTCGGCAATCATTAAAACACCTTTATAATACTCGTGAACTATTACATTTAGTTTCTTTAAAAATTCAATTGCTTCAAGATTTTCTCTTCCTCCGTATATATTAGGTTCCCATTCCCCGTCTTTACGGGAGTAATCGAGGTACAACATAGAAGCAACCGCATCCACTCGCAACCCGTCAACATGATATTTGTCGAACCAAAATAACGCATTGGAAATAAGAAAATTAATAACTTCGTTCCGCCCGTAATCGAAAACGAAAGTTCCCCATTCCATATGATATCCTTTTTTCCAGCTTTGATAGGCATAGATTTGTGTGTCGTCAAAATACGCAATACCGTGCGGGTCAGACGGGAAATGTGCGGGTACCCAGTCGAGTATGACTCCGATATCATTCTGGTGACAATAATCAACAAAAAACATAAAGTCTTCAGGAGTTCCGTACCTGCTTGTAGGTGCGTAATAATTCAACACCTGATATCCCCAGGATTGGTCAAGCGGGTGCTCCATAACCGGAAGTAATTCTATAAGAGTGTAGCCCGTTTTCTTTACATAATCAACAAGCTCATAAGCAAGTTGAACATAACTTTTAAATCCCCATTCGTTCGGAAAGCCAATATTATTATAATCTTTTTTCCAGGAACCAAGATGAACTTCGTATATTGAAATCGGTTGACTTAAAAAATTCCAGTTTTGTCTTTTTTCCAACCAGTTTGAATCATTCCACTTATAATTATCTATGTTTCTTACTACCGAACCTGTCTTGGGTCTTAACTCCGTATAAAATGCGTACGGATCAGATTTCATAAAAATATGATTATCCCATGACTTTAGTGCAAATTTATAGACTTCTCCTTCATCAAGTTCCGGTATAAACAGCGCCCATACACCGCTTCCGTTAACGTTTTCAAGGGGATACGAACCTGTAGTCCAGTAATTAAAATCACCTACTACACATACTGCTTTTGCGTTCGGCGCCCACACCGTAAACTCTACCCCCTTAACACCGTCTTTAATTCTTACTTTCGCACCATATTTTTCATAAGTCCGAAAATGGTTGCCCTCTCCCATTAAATATAAATCAAAATCTGTTATCGAGCGAGAAAATGCATACGGGTCTTCCTTTTCGAGAGGATACCCTTCGGGATATTTTACTATAAGTTTATAATTAAATTCACCATCTTCATTTTCATAAAGTACCTGATAGAATCCTGCTTTGTTAATCTTTTTCATCTTTACCTCACTCTTGCTTTTATCGTACGGTTTCACCCGAACTTCAACTGAGTTCGGGAAATAACAGTTTATATAAAGTTCTCTTGTATATTTATTATAGTGAGGTCCTAGTATGTGAAACGGATTTATATCCTCAAAATTTATAATCTTGCTTACATTATCTTTCGTAAATATTTTAAAATCATCCATTTTCAGTGTTCAGTATTAAATTATGAGTTATGAACTAAAAGTCAGGAAAGAACTAAACTAAAGTCAGGATTATCTTACAAGCATCATTTTCTTTGTTTCAGAGAACATAGGCGTTGTTAGTTTATACATATATATACAGCTTGACATTCCGCTTGCATCCCAAACCGCTTCAAATGTACCTGCTCTGGAATATGTATTGACTAACACCGATACTTCCTTACCAAGTATATCATATACTTTCAGCGAAACATATCCGTCTTTAGGCAGATTATATTTTATTGTAGTTGTTGGATTAAATGGATTCGGGTAGTTCTGATATAATTTGTAATCCGAAGGAATAACTTCGAAATTATTTTCTGTACCTGTCGGAAAATCTATAATTGCAGTCAGAACCGACATTGTGCTGCCGGATAACCTTCCCCATATCGGTCTAACCTTTCCATTATGTGCAGATATATTAGTATAATCTCCGAAAAATACTGAAGTTGTTGGTGTAAACGGTGACGCGCTAATCAATATATTTTCAAATGTTACACCTCCGTCTGTAGATTTCGCAATATAAACATCGGTATTGGTATTCGTAAAATTTCTTCTGTCGTAAAAAACAAAATAAAGATACCCGGTGACCTGGTCAATACACATCCATGTAAAAAATTGTTCTTTGCCCGGTGGGTCATTGTTGACTCTCACGGGCGAACTCCAGTTAAAACCACCGTCTGTAGATTTAACAAGCATTACATCATGGTCACCCGGAGAAACACTGTCGATATAATTGATATAAATAGTACCCCTGTAAGGTCCGTTGCTTAAATCACAACCTGTTACAGGCATTCCGTTTGCTCTGTATATACCTGCCACATCGAAATCCCACCCGCCGTACTGTGTTACAACCTGTATATCATTATCCAGCCATGTAACCCCTCCGTCGGTTGACCTGTCAAAAAATATCTTAAATGTATTATTCCGAACCAAAGGACCTGCCCATGCAACATATACTTCTCCGTTTGGTCCTGTACATGGAACCGCCCCTTCGGTTGTATTATCACTGTCTATACAATCACCGCCAATTTTATTTATTCGCTTTACTTCTATCCAGTTATTTCCGCCGTCAGTTGATTTTGCAAACAAAATATTCGAACTGTCTGAAAAATTTGTACTGCCGTATGAATCAAACTGTGTCCAGGTACAATAAATATAATTTGTATACGGGTCAACACATGCCCATTCCTTGTCCTGGTCTTTATTAGGATCATAAAAAGTATATGTACCGGGATTACTCCAGTTTACCCCGTTATTTGTTGACTTCTGACAAACAATTCTGTCTATCCAGTGTCCGCCGCTCGGAGGATTTGAAAGATGAAAATAATAAAAATGTCCGAGAGTATCTGCTATTATACAGGGGTCACCCCATACTCCATATAAAGAAGAACTCAATGTACCCGTTGTCCAGGTTAAACCGCCGTTTGTCGAATATGCAACTTTGTTAATATTCGAACCCGCTACTACATAATTTGTATTCAGCTGACTTATATATATTGACGGCTCACTTGGACCCCCTGATGTCCAGATAGATATGTTTTGATAGGTCTGAGAAGTGCCCATCGGAACAAAAAGAAATGTTATTCCCGTTAATACTAATGCTGAAAAAATAAATAAAAAAGATAGATACTTCATAAATCATTCTTGACTTTCAGTTAAAAATTATCTTATAATTTGGAAAATTCTAATATCACTTAAAAGTCAATTTGCAAGCATTAAAAAGTGAGAAGTTATAAAGCGTACTGAAAATCAGGAGTAAAAGTCCTAACTAAAATACTAAAGTCAGGCTTGACTTTCAGTCAGGGAGGTAGAACGGAATGAAAAATTAAAAAAATGAAAGTCAGGGAGGCTTAAAGCTTATAAACCGTTAATAGGACTTTAGTTATAATTTAACATTTATCATTCCTGACTTTAGTTAACATTTATCATTCCTGACTTTAGTTAACATTTACAATTTAACATTTACAATTT
>VGWA01000067.1 GCA_016873795.1 Ignavibacteria bacterium | reverse complement strand
TGTTGACACATACACCGCCACACCTGCCGTTGCATCCTGAATATAAGCGGGATTGGTGAATTGATTTGATGCGGTCACAATACCGGCAATTGTTCTTGTCTGATTGAGCAACAACGGTTCTCCGCTCGAATTATTATATTTTAAAGAATCAATCGGTGTTATCTGCGCTATCAGATTTGATGTTAAAATAATCATGCAAAGAAGAAAAACCGTAGAAATAATTTTTGTTTTCATTTTAATTTAATTTATTTTTATATTTATATTCAAAATTCCTGATAAAAATTCCTTCAGGTTCAGTCTGCATTTTCCTTTCGAATTCCGTTTTTATTTTCTGTTTATCGGCGGTTATTCCCCTATCGATTGCAGCGGTATTAAAAACGATATTATACGGAGTGAGGTATTTATACTCGTACTGCGAAATTATATCTTTAAACTTATCGATATTCTTCAGGAACAGCATAGATTTATCGTCCCAGAAAACGAGTTTCCAGTCATTATTTACTGACAGTGCGGATATAAAAGTTCTGTTTATCAGATTTTCGGGATCCATCCTCATATCGGGTTCGAGGTAGATAATATATTCCACACCGTAGTTATCGAGTTTTTTTTCGAAGCCGGGAAGTTTTCCGATTATCTCACGATATTTATTAAAGATATCATCGTTCAGGTTCCTGCTATCGATAAAATTCTGTTTACCCGGGAAGTTCCATATAAAGAATCCGCCAGTTCCGAAATGATTGAACACTTTATCTCCGATTTCCGGAATATTATTTTGTTTAAGAAAATCGAACATCTGAACGGGGATAAAATCGTCATTTATACCGAATCCCGATACTCTGTAATAGCTAAGGTATTTCAGGTACGGATTTTCTTCAATTTTCCGGCTGCCGAAATTAACGGCAAGGGAATAGATACAAAACAGCATATAAGCCGAAACAATTATTTTCAGTGCAGGAGATTTATTTACAAAATACCTGAACTTACCGGTCTTTAAATTATCTATAATATATGCGACGGAAAGAACGATAAAAACAAATAATATTAAGTTATAGTCAACCGTGTATCTGATTTTCTGAACGGAATAGAAACCGAATACAAGATAAAGCAATGCCGGGAAATAATCTTTTTTCCTGAACGAGTAATACAAGATTAAGACTCCGCTTGCAAGGAAAAATATATAAAACATCGTAACAAAGCTGCGATAATATTTGGAATCGAAAGGCGAGCGCCATTCGTTAACGGTTTCCAGGAGTTTCATTTTCGTGTGCTCGTAAGCATACAGATACGTTTCAATCATATTAGGATTGATAAGCAGGACGATTAACACGGCGAGAAAGATAAGAAGCAATCTGACGATATCGGGTTTCTTAAGGGGCAGCAATTCCTTTGTGAACGATTTCTGGTATTTGAACATAATGAGTTCGGCAAGAACATATACTCCGAATAACATCAGTCCTGCAAGTATTCCCATATGCAGATTACCCCAGAGGAAAAAAATCAGAGGAATAAAAAACAGTTTTTTGAAATTATTTCTGTTAATATATCTATAGTCGCAAATAATATAAACGAGCAGAGCAAAGAAGAGGTAGCTCATCAGGTGAGGTCTGGGAGTAACCCTGTCAATAACAGCAATTAAAAGGAGGTTGAAGAAAATGAAAATAAGTGTATGGCTGACTTTGAATTTTCTTAAGAGAACGAAGAAAATCAAAAAAATAAGAAAGATAATGAGAGTTCTGAACAAAGATAATCCGACGAATCCCGAGGCAGAATAGATTAAATAGGTAATAACGTCCCATCCCCATTCAAAAGGCATCCACTGCACGCCCTGAGTCATCCATCCGAAGATATCGGTCGAAGGGACCTCTCCTGTCTGGAGAATATATCTGCCCGTAGCGAGATGCCAGAATACGTCATCGTCGCCTGTTATTTTAAACGATGTAAAGAAAAACAAAAGAACCGCAAATAAAAAAATCAGAACATAGTTATAAATTTTATTTTCTTCCGGTTCGATATAAGCCGGTTTTTGTATTTTTCTTTTTTTGTTTACTTTTACTTTTGCCAAAAGACTGATATTTCTAATTTAAATCGGTAGATAATTTAAATCTGAGAATTCTGTCATTTCCCGTATCAGCGATATACAGTACTCTGTTATAGTGAGATACTCCTTTCGGAGAATTGAGAAAGTCATTTTCACCGAAAGTTCCGAACGACTCTTTTTTAAGTTTTCCGTCGCTTCCGAATTTAAAAAGGTAATTACGATAAGAATCTATTACATAGATATTATAGCTTATATCCTGAGCAATGGAGGCAGGCATTCCGAATTTAGTACTAACTATATCGTCGAAATTCGAAGTAAACTTAGGGTCATAAGTACCGTTTACTACATCATAAACAAACCAAATAACTTTGTTCAGGGTAGTAGTATCCGCAGGATTTCTTCCGACAATAAAATCGGTAGAGCTATTTACGGTAGTTCTTACGGCAGAATTTTTATCGATAGAGTAGAAGCTATTTCCTGTTGCCTGGAAGCCACCCAACACATTTACGGAAGTAACCGTTTCTCTTCCTTTTATTTTCAGCAGAGCATTATCCGGGTCTATTAAACTTGTATTATCCGGTCCGACTCTCGAGACGATATAACTATTATCAGGAAAGACCGACACACCGGTAAATTTTCTTTTTCTGCTGACGAGGGGTGTAGGATATTCGCAGGTAATCAGACGGATTTTCGAAGCGTTAGAAATTATACCTCCTACTTCGGCTGTTTTGATTCTGTACAGAATACTCAGAGTATCATTTCCCGCGACAGAATCCGCAATAACGAGCAAATCAAAATTATAATCCTGTGCAAGAGCAGCCGGGTTAGGAATCGAAAAGACACCGATAATTCCGCCTGCAATATCCATTTGCACCAGTCTATCATTTTTAGTATCCGCTACATATATAACGGGTTCATTTCCGACAATAATAGCTTTAGGTTTATTGAAGCCGTACCATACGGGAGAAATCTGGACATAGGTAGTTTCGCTGACAGTAGGCTGACCTGTATTAGAGAGCGGAAAGACCGACAGGTCAAGTTTACTTTCACAGGAAAACAGACCCATAATAAAGAGAAGCAGAAGCGGCAATAAAAAAACTTTTTTCATATCAGATACAATTTATTTTTTACCGAATGTAAGGTTTAAAGAGAGTCTATGAGCGATACCGAGTTGTCTGAAATTAGCGAACGAATAATCCAGATTAGTTACAGCGATACTGACAGGCAGTTTAATACCTGCGCCGAATGAAATATTTTCGGCATCTACATTTAATTTATAACCTGTTCTCAGAAACAAGAAATCATTATAGGCATATTCGACGCCGAAGCACACATTTTCGGCATTATCATTCGGGCTATTCAATTGAACAGAAGTAGTTATACGATTTTTTTCATTCATCCACGGTTCAATTGCGAACCCGATTCTAAAGAGTGTCGGAGGAGAAAATTTTTGAAATGAATTAAACTCGCTGCCGTCGATACGCGTAACCGAGCCCGTCGGAGAAACCTGACTTCCGAAATTCGAAATGATAACAGCAAATCTGGATGTACCGAGTCCCGTTCTATAAAAGGTAGCAAGGTCAGCCACGACTCCCCGCATTTTCAGTTTGCCGAGTGATTCCTCGATATATTTAACCGTAACGCCGAAAGAAAACTGTTCGGTCAGTTGTTTTGCGAAACTTAATCCGATTGCAAGGTCAGAATATCTGAAATACTCGCCTGTTCCGGTCGGTTGGAACTCGGTAGTAACTTTCATATCTTCGGTTCTGAGTGAAGTAACACTCAGACCGATGGCATTTTTTCCGAGAAAATGATAGACGCCGCCGAAATATTCGATACGGGTATCGACGAACCACTGAGTATGTGAAAATGTAAATCCGTCTTCTTCGAACTGTACGAGTCCTGCGGGATTCCAGAACAGTGAAGAGATATCGTCGGACACTGCGACGAATGCTTCACCCATACCGGTAGCACGTGCTCCCATTCCGATTTTAAGAAACTGCAGTGAAGATGTTCCCACTCTTTGTCCGCCGAGGTTCGGTATCAACTGAGAATAAGCCGCAGAGACAAACAAAAAAACAAGAATTACGGTAAGTTTAACGTTCAGTTTTCGCATTATCATCAGCAGGTTACAGGTTATTTTTTTTATAATAATATTCATATAGAATTATGAAGAAAATTTTTCATTACGAGAAGATTATAATTTCAGAGATATTCCGAACAAAATCTGTCTGGGTGCAAGGTATCTTGCCGGATTGAAAGGATACGGGTCAAGCGGAGCCTGCAGATCCGGATACAGAGGGTCATTCCAGTAATTGGGAGTCGGGTCTCCGTATTCATAAGCTTTTCCCGTTATCGGATTCAGAATAGTTGAATTCTTATTATTAAACAGATTTTTAATTTGTAAACTCAGCACGATGTTGAAATTATACACAGAAATATATTTTTCGAAGTCCAAATCGACATAGAACCAGTTATCGCCGACATTGCCGTTAATGTTATCATAATTCGGCGTATATTCCGGTCTGCCGTTTTCCAGAGTTCCGGTTCTTATTTGCGGTGTATATCTTTTTCCCGACTGAAAGAACAGCCTCAACTTCAGACTCATATCATCCAGAATATTTTTAGCAAATCCGAATATACCCTTTCCTTTTTCGAGATAGAAGTAGGTATTGGCGCTGATTTGAATCGGTCTATCCCAGTTTAAGTAATACTCGCTGATGATATCACTTCCGCCTCTTGTAACAATCAGGTACCCCTGGTCTGCCGTATTACTTTTACCGGTTGCCAGCGAGTAGGTAAAATTAAATTTTCCGTTAAACCAGTTACCAATTCGTTTTTTATATTCGATTTCTATTCCTCTTGTTCTTGCATAATCCTGATTAAAATAACTGATAAACGTTCTGCCGACATACCTGCCGCTTTCGAGCACAATACTTCTTGTAGAAACATAGTCATAAATATTTTTATAATAAGCCGTAATTGTCAGTACATCGTCGTTAGTAAACTGATTTCTTATGCCGAGTTCATAAGAGACGGTAGTTTCAGGGTCAAGATTCGGATTTCCGAATTTCTGGAAAGTTGATTTTGCAGTTTGCGGATTCAGTTTAGCGTAGACAAACTGGGGTCTGGGGCGTTTGGAAAAATGTCCATAGGAAAAGAAGAGCGTCTGGTTATTAGTAATAGGATGGGATATTCCGACTCTTGGTGAGATTCTGCCTTTCCATCTTCTTCCGAAGAAGTTATATGTATCGTTCATATAAGCAGTTCTGACATTATCGGGAATAGTTGAGACTTCGGGATTATTCACGGCATCATCGACATATTTTCCCGGAAACCAGTAATCGAATCTCAAGCCGTAGTTAATAATCATTCCCTGGAAAGTCAGGCTTTGCTGAGCATATACGGCGCCAAAAGCGGGATAGACTCTATAGACATCGTTATTAAGACCGAGGGGTTTAATCCAGGGCTGATAGATATCGATAAGCTGCATTTCCTGGAAATTCATTTCCATACCTGCTTTAAGTTTATTTTTTGTCGTAAAATTTTTCGTCAAATCGCCTTTCATAGAATATTCTATAACATAATGGTCATGCCATGTATAAGGATTTCCATAATCATAGAAACCATTTCCCGGAATTACTCCTGTTCTATTCGAATCTATATAGTAATACTGGAACGGAGGTTTCAGGATATCGAGGGGTTCCTGATACCGGTCCCAGGGAGTTCCGTTTGCATCGACTCTAAGGCTTGTAAAAAATCTATTTAATTTCAGTTCGTAGAACATAGACGGACTTGTTGTATGAGTCCAGTTGATGGTATGGTATATTGAATTTGATGTATAAGTATTAGCATTATCGAGGATTTCCTGAAAATCGTACTGATAACCCGGAGAAGGTTCGACATATTCAAGATTCGACTGAAGCGAAGTCGAATTCTGGTTAATGGCAACCGATTGATTAAAAGAGTAGGACAATTTCATTTGGGGAGTAAATTTATAGGTAATTTTTCCCAGCCAATACCAGTTATTATCCTGTCTCGGAGCGAATCTTGTTCCACCGAAAGTCGACGAGATTAATTGTTTAGCTTTATAGCCGGTTTGATTAACATAGAATCCATCCGACAATCCCATAAAGAAATTAGCGAACAGGGTAATTTCACCGGGAATATTAATTTTCAAATTCGGGAGAAGATATTTAGTAATAGGTTCCGGTCCGCCGATATTAGCTTCGAAGATATCGGTATTAAAGCTTGTACCCATATTTTTATCGATTCCAATATTATCTCTTTTATAAGACATATAGAAGTTATACTCGCTATATCTTCCTTCTTTAGTTCTGACATTAATAACGCCGCTTGTAGCCTGTCCGAATTCGGCATTATAACCGCCGGTAATAACTTCGACTTCTTCGAGCGAATTTGCGGACAGCTGCAAACCGAAACCTGTACCCGAAAGCGGGTCCTGAACGGAGACGCCGTCGAGCAGGAACGAGTTTTCATAATTTCTTCCGCCCCGAATATAAATTTCATTATCACTTTTCACAATACCAGCCTGCTGTTCCACGATATCTTTAATATTAACGACAATAGATTTTGAAAGGTCATCACTCGATATGATATGTTTACTTGAAGTTTGTTCAATATCGAGCAGCGGACGTTCGCCGACAACCAGTATTTCCTGATCCAGAGTATAAGAGCTGGCGCTGAGGACAATATTTAAGAGGCGAGGCTGATTTTGTTCGACTTTTATATTTGTATATTCAACCATTCTGAAGCCAACATAAGCGACCTGTACCGTATAGACAGCCGGATTTACGTTATCAATTTTATATTCACCGTTTTCATCAGACACGGCACCGAGATAAGTACTTTTCAGTTTGATTGTCACTCCTTCAAGCGGCTGGTCGAGAGAATCTTTAACAATTCCGTAGATATAATTTCCTGTCTCCTGCGGTGAGGCAGTTTCAAAGGCAAGGAACATCATAACAACGAACAACAAACAACAAATAATGTATCTCATTTTGATTTTGAATTATTTGTTTAAATTAAACTCTTCAATTAAAATTTTTCTCATTAATAATTTTGAATATTCCGGATTACCGTTCAGGAAATAGACGGGTAATCCGAACAATATAATTCTTGGATTGATTTGCAAATCCTTAATACCGACAATCATACTATCCTGACATGCGGTATTAATCGGAAGTCTGTAGATTATTTTAGTAGTGGGCGGAATCTGCAATCCTCTGACTCTTTGCAAACCGATACCCGCATCGGATGATACGGAAATCTGCGGATAAGCATTATCAATATTAATTAACTGAGTTCCCTGAGAAACGAAGGGAATAGTACAGTAAGTTATGCTATCGACGGGTGCAAAGTTCAGCAGATTACCCTGAGTTTGAGTTTCCACGTTAGGAAATCCTGACGTAAAGAATACTTTTCCATAGAGTAGATAAAACGGCAGGCTATTCTGAGCAAGTTCAAAATTAGCATTATCAGCAGTAACATTTCCTCTATTAGCAGACCAGATAACGACATTAAATAATTTCATTGTCTCGATGAACATCGGGTTAACAATTTTCGGAATTAAGGAGCCGTTATTGGATTTAATATCGAGGACATCATAATTCACGGTATCCATAGCATAGGAGAAGTACGAATTGAATCTTATATTATCAATAGCAGGAATATCTTTAATAAGGAGCACTTTTGAAGTTACGGGTCTTACATAAAAGAATTTCGCAGTATCGGAGGGCATTCTCCTGACAGCACTGAACGCACCTGCATTATCCCTGACTTTCATAAACAAACAATTATCGGAGTTAATAACCAGACCGCTGTCTTTTGTTAAAGTCATAATATCGAGGTTACCGGAAATCATTCGCCAGTTATTTGTATCATTGAGTGCCCAGTAAAAATTCGAGATAGTAGAAAGTCCGTCAGGGTCGGACGCTACCCATTTAAAAGTAGCAACCGGGAAAATCGTATCGGGGATTTCAGTACCTATAACGAACTGCATATCCGGAGGTGAATTCAGGACAGGATAGCTATTAGATGCCGGAGTAGGGTCAACATAGCCCTGATTATCAACAGCGGCGACCCAAATACGGAACGTGCTATCGCTTCCCTGAATTGTAAAGATAAATGTGCTATCGTTTTGAGTAGTAAAACCCCAGTTTAACGAATCGAACGAGATATTGAATCCCACGACAAAACCCTGAGGGCTGTCACCCCACCAGCTAATTTTCTTAATAGTTGAAGACGGAGTTATGGAGTCTCCTATTACAGTCAGATATGTTTCGGGAGGCAGATGCAACACATTTTCCGAAACAGGGTCTTTGCAGGAATTAAGAAACAGCAGAAATATGAAAAGCAACGGTAAATATTTTTTCATATAAAATTAATTAAATGCCGCAATGACGGAAAGTCACTGCGGCAATATTTATACAATTATTTAATTAATATCATTCTTTTAACGTCTAAGTATCTGCTTCCGTCGTTACCTTCAGCTTCGAGTCTATAGAAATAGACACCGCTTGAATAGTTAACTGCATTAAATTCGACGATGTAGGCGCCTGCAGACGTATACTGATTAAACAGGACATTCATTTCTCTGCCCAGGATATCATAGATTTTAAGAGTTACTTTTGCATTTACGGGCAATGAAAAATTAATTTTAGTAACAGGATTAAAAGGATTGGGATAGTTCTGGGACAACGAATAATTGCCGATTATCACAGGATTATAACTTACACTAACGGGAATGATGTTTCCGAAATCCGTTTGTCTTCTCGGAACAATTTTATAATTACCATAAGAGTAATACAGAATTCCCTGGACATAAGTAATCGTATCATATCTTGTCAGGATAGTTTTTTGCGGAGGATGATGCGATGTATCCCATCCGTTAGAGACATTATGGTTACCGTCCTGAAGTTCGATTCTGGCATCCACGCCTGTTAAGTCTCTGACGAGAACTTCTCCATAATTTCTTCGAAATGCTGTATCGGGCATAGGCTGCTGTGTGAGGCAGGCGGCATATTGTCCGGCGTTTACGCAGCTTACAGTAACAGGGGTATTAATTCTGACAAAGACGCTCTCCCATTTTTTAATTGCGGTATCACCCATAGAATACGAGTTAGCCAGTTGTTGTGTAGTCATAATCTGTACATCCGGCAGCGGATTTCCCGTAGAAATAATTTGCACGTCTGAAGGAGTAGCGACATTAATTCTAATCATACCGTTTGTATACTCCACGTTTCCTCTGACTCTGACCTTATCACCTCTTTGAACAATATTTGCAGGCGAGCTATAAATCCAGATTGCGCTAAACGGACCTGTTCCGTTTTGAATAATTACGCGGGGAGGAGAAGTTTGAGTACCACCCCATCCGACGAAGCTAAAGTTTCTGATATCCGATGTATCGGCGGTACAAATTCCTTCAATACCTCTGACAAAACCGCCTTCATATCCCGAATGTCCACCATTATTAGGACAGTACTGGACTTCCTGAATCGACAAAGAATCTGAAGCTTTAACGACATAAAACATTTTTGATTTAGCAGTATCCGAGGGATAAAGTTTAACCGCACCGAGACTATCCTGAGCTCTGATAAAATACTGTACAAGTGTATTCAGCGGTTGAGCGGGAATTTGTCCTGTATAAACCGAACCGACATTATTCATTTGTACCTGATTATAAGTACCTGTTCCCGCTTTCCAGATTACTTTAGCATCAGTAATACTCATAGATTTTAATGCAGGGTCAGTAATTGTGCAGGTAATAGTTACATTATCAGTCGGTGTAGGAACACCCGGGCTTTTAATTACATTCGATATAGCCGGCGGAGCATTACCGAGACTCAGGTCACTCGGATAAATGGGTACGATTGAATACGGCAGATTATTTCCGAATATTCCGTCAGTATTATTTGCGGAAATAATAACGCCTCTGACATAGTTAACGAGAGTACCTGTAGCGGGATGCGACCATGGACGCAGGGTATCACCTGAGGGTTGAGTGGAGAAAAAGTTTGAAAAATCTCTGAAAAACATTTTATTGCCGTTATCGTCGACAATAGTCCAGGGGTGTCTGTTACTAACGCCCGGAGCGACAGTGACATTTCGGAATTCGACATACATTCCCTCATATTTTTCGCCTGTCATATAATTGATAGTTCCGCCTGCGGTTGGGTCACCCGTAGCGAATTCAGTTATATTAAGAAGTTTCGGTACAGGTCTTTGTCCGGTCGGCTGCAGGATATCAATAGTATATCCGACAGCAGTATCGAGTCCGATTTGGGTCAATGAATTCGTAAAACCGGTTTCGGGGAATTCCTGTACGATACCTCTTACTCTGATTATAGAGCCAGTATCTATCAAATCGAGACCTGTAGCAGGACCTCTGGAGCCCTGTCTGATAACAATCCCGCCCCACAATCCGTTAGCCGTATCCTGAGCATAGCAAGTCCAGCTGCTTGTTCCCCTGAGAAGGGTTCTATAATCATTAGTAGCCGGTGAGACTCTTGGAGATGCAACAACGCGACACACAAGCTGCACCGAATCTCCGAGCAAATCCGATTTATCTTTTCCGAACAAAAGCGAGTCCTGAGCTTTAAACTGGATTTGCTGAATTGTTACATTTGTCCAATCCAGAAACGAATCGATAACATTAAAACCCAGGGAATACAATATGAGTGTTGCCGTTATCAACAGAGGTACGTATTTAATTTTTTTCATGTCAGTAAAATTTAATTTTTTAAAAATATTATTTAACAATTAAGAATTTTCCTTTTTTAATTTTATTCGAATTTTTATCTTTAACCGTAAAGAAATATAGACCTGTAGCGACGGCCTGTCCGTCTTTTGAGATCAAATCCCAAGCATGCTCGCCGCCAGCCAGTTTTTGAGTTCCGTCCGAATACAGTTGAAACCATTTGATATCGCTTCCCGTATAAGTCTGAGCATCATGGTCAAATCTTGCGACTAAATCTCCTGCTAAAGACCAAATTGAAATTTCGCATTGAGAAGGCAGGTTAAAGAAATAAATTTTCCTCAGCAGTTCCGCCTGATTACCCGTACCGTCCCACACGGCTCTGCCGTAATAGGGATTCGGATAGACGCCTATTTCGGCATCTTCATTATTATTAGCTGGAGTTCCCACAAAAATTCTTTTTGAATTAGAGAGCAACGAACTTTCGAGAGATTCCACACCCTGAGCCGTATCTTCTTTATCATAGGCAGTGACCGTATAGACGTATTGAAATCCGTTTAACTGATTAGTGAAATCAAATTTATACCAATACTTATTAGTATCATCCGGGAAGGTTTTCGGTGTATTTAATTTTATCATTCCGAATCCTGTATTATTCGAATAGTTATTACAGCAGCTGTCAAAATCGCCTGCCAGTTTGAGTGCACCTATTAAATCCTGATTAATTTGTATATCATTTCCTGGGTTAGTTCTATAGACTCTGTATCCTTCGAAATCGTAGTTTCCCGATATCGGGTCTTTGGAATACTCGGCATTATTAGACCAATACAAGGACAGCATTCTGTCTCCGATTTCCGTTTTAGTAATGGGAATATCGGGGGGTGAAGGAAGTTTATAACCGTTATCATAAGCACGCTGAGCCCAGGCAGCATTTGCATACAGATTTTTTTTCTGGAGTTCCGTATCCATGCTTGCGGGGTCAGTACCGAATTTTTTAGCACATAAAACAGCAATAACATAATTCATAGTATCCTGTGAATATCTCAGTGAAAAAGGCGAGCCGTCGGATTTTCTGTATGGACCGTAAGATATCAGAGTAGTTCTATTACTTGCATTAAGTCTAAGATAATTCAATCTTGCAGTATCGATTTGAATACCCGGAGCAAGAAAGCCTTTTAGTTTTTCATATCTTGCCGCATCTGTTTGCGGAGAAAAATAGACAGGGTCGGTAGTATTTTTAAACTGCCAGATAGTAAAATGAGATCTTGACAGAGTATCGATATTCGGTTTCGGGTCAGCTCCTAAAATTTTAATTCCCACATAGCTATCCGTATAGCCGATATCACCGCTATGGTCATAGGTATACTGCATCCGCATAGAATCTATATAACCGTTGGCATTTTTCGAAAAGAATGCGGTACCGGGATTACATCCGTTAGTAACATTAATATTTCTCACTACACAGTCAGACCACAGTCCGACATACAGGCTATCGATTTGCGAGTTATTATTTCTATATCCGATATTAACGATTTTAAAATTCAGAATAACAAAGAAGTTAGCAAAGTTTAAATCATAGGTATAAGTTTCGAGGAGGACTTTAATCCCCATCGGGTTATGGTCCTGAATGACCTGACCGTTAATAATTGTATTAGTATCGATATAGTCGCAGACGAAATCCTGGTGTGACACAGCCGACGGGTCATAGAAAGGAGAAGTAATCAAAGTAGACTTTTCGAGAATTGTTTGTCCGGGATTATTAGAAAACTCGAAACCCGAAGCACGATTCGGGTTAGAGACATCTATTGCACCAGTACTGACATAGACCTGACCATTTTTTATGCCGCCCACCCAGACTCCGCCCAGCCAGAGATGTTCGATACCAGAATTTTTCGGGTACTGACAGGACGGTTGAGTTCCGCAATAGCCTTTTCCGACAGTGCCGAAATTAGTAATAGTAAAAGCGATATTGCCTACGGTAGTATATTTTGTACTGATATCATCCAGTATTCTATTTGAAAACGTAAACGGATACTCAATACTGTTGGGGAACAAACAATGCGGAATTATCAGAAACGAAACGAGTAAAAAAATTTTTAAATATCTCATATTATATTATTATGGAATTCTTCAAGATATAATGCAGAACTAATAAATTCAATAGTCTAATTTTCCACTTTTATAATTAAAATCATTTACTCCGTAACGGGAAAAATAATCCAATAAAAAATACAAATATCATAATTATCAAATTAATTAATTTAATCTAATCAGAATTATAAAAATCAGGGTAGATTTTTAATAATTTTTTGAATTAAGATTTTTATACACCGTAAAAAATCA
>VGWA01000066.1 GCA_016873795.1 Ignavibacteria bacterium | reverse complement strand
TTTGACACAGAAAGATGAAAAATGGATAAGCAAAGTCAATTCCGAGGTTTACTGGGCGATGTATTATTATGATATTAATTTTCCGAATTACTTTTATTTCGATGAATTCGAAATTAATCAGATACCCGCAATGAAAGAAGTAAACAGACAGATTATGCAGGGTTCCGGAAATAAACTTGGATTGATTGCTTCAATAAATTACGATTTATTTAAAGCAAATATTCCAGATTGCTGGAGTATGGAATTAAGTCCACAAGATTTGAAGACTTATCTTATAGATACCGGGGGATTTGCAATAATGACGATGGGTACATATCCTCTTGAAGGATGGCAAGACTTCGGGGGTGCAAGATGTTCTTACCACCCGACAACGCTTACAACATCTGATTACGATTCTGCAGGACAAATATTATCGTATCCACTTTCTCCTGAAGACTACGATGATTGGCTGCAAGATCATTTGGATTATGGAACAGGCGGATATAAATTGATATTTACTCTAACCAATATAAATAAAATTCAAAAGATTTCCGATGTACCGGTAATAAATTTTATTCAGACACATATGTGGAATTCGATCGGACACAAATTGAAAGAACCATCTAACGAAGAAATTGACCTGCTCGTAAATCTCGCATTATCATACAATCCTTATGGAAATCTTTTATTCGGATACAATTCTAATGATGATTCATTAAGAATGTATTGCAGAGGTGTATTAGATCCGGATCTTACTCCAAGAGATTCAAATATATATAACCAGAATAAATTTGAGAAAGTAAAAGAAGTAATACAACGTTTATTAAAATGGAGCAATTATCTCAAGAGATTTGATTTAAAAAGGACAAATCCTTACATATATAGAATCGACACCTCAAGAGCAAGTTTTGCTACTAATACTTATTTCAGCAAAATAAATACTTATGGTCCGATGCAGGGAAATCCGGATATAATTGGTGATTTAGAACCTCCTCATAGTACATATATACAGGTATCTACTTACGGAACGAATGATATTTATAAAAAATACTTCTTACTCATAAACAGACGATGCTCACCATATATTCCTGCAAGAAACGAAAACGGTGGAAGAAGATACGTTAAAATATTTTTCGACAGCAGTTCGTCTTCATTTTCAGATTTTAACAACTGGAAGATAACTGATTTGTATAATGATTCAACGGTTGGAGTATTCGATAAAAGAAATTACAGTTCTGTAAATCTCGGCTGGTTTATGCCGGGAGAGGGAAAACTTTATAAAATCTCTCCTGTGATGATAGACGGCGGAACACTGGTAGCGGAAGAATACGTCAACACAACATTCGACTGCCTCGATATCGTAAACACAAACGGTAAGAGACTTGAACTCGGTGAAAATACGAAAATTAACTTCTATTCGAATGCCGGAATTAATATATCTGGCGGCAGATTTATCTGCGGCTCGGACAGAGATAATGCGGAGACAGTCGAACTTTTTCCTAAAGATGGAAATAAAGGGTGGAAAGGACTCAACTTCGATAATTGCGATTTAATCGAGATTTATCATACGAGAATAAAAGGAGTAGATACCACAAATTCCAACTATATGTTGAATTTTACCGACTGCCGAAACGTAATAATCAAAAGAAACGAGTTCAATAATACCGGCTCATCGGGACAAATGAAGACAGGCGGTATATGGTCAAATTATATATATGAATCGAATGATACACTTATATTTTACATATTCGATAACTGCTTTTATATGTACGATTGCACAAGACCAGCAATATCCGTATTCTCAAATGCTGCAATGTCAACTCCCGTAATAATCGAATGGAACCTGTTCAACACAACAACGGAAAACAGTACCGCAATAATACTAAACGGTATAACAGGCGGAAAAATCAAGAATAACTTCATATACGGATTTTATAACGGGATAAACACACTACTTTGTGAAGCAGATTTCTATAATAATCGTATCGTATCCAATGGCAGTTCAAATGGATTGAATATAATAGAATCTCCGTCGGTAAATTTATCCCCGATATCTCAATACTACTTTGGCGGAAATAATCACATCAGTAATAGAGGTGAAGAATCAAAAAACATAAATTCGAATAACTCTTATTTTAACCTTCAGGATGGTAAAAATAACTTCGATATATGGGATACTGATAATTCATATCATCTATGGGGAACATTATCGGGAAATCAGGAGGTGGTAGTAGTATATGCACAAAATAATTGTTTCAGTTTTGACAGTACTCAAAATATAAATGCAATTCATAATGTGTATTGGCATGAAAGCAACGAACCTGTGAATTTCATATTCACACCATATAATTGTGAATTATCGAACCCTGAAGATTACGAAATATTTGTAATAGACGGCATAAATGACACAATATACACCGAATCGGGAGGAACTGGAGGCGGATATAGCCATTCAGACTTACAAAATACCGGAAAGAATACGGCAAAAATGGGTTTTCCTCTTGACTTTAGCTTGGGAACGGAAAATCAGAATATATATAAATCATTACTCGATTCATCAAAAATATGTTTAAGAAAAAAAGAATATACTAATCTCGAACGAATAAGCAAGCAATTTATATTATTATATCCGGACAGCAGCGAATCTGCCGGAATGATACCAAAACTGTACATATCCGTTTTGAACAAAGATACATCCGGAAACAGGATGAGTGAGACAAAGACATTTTTAGAAACAATAATCTTGAACAATCCTACAAATCCTACTTTAATCAAAACAGCATTTTATTTCATACAGAAATGCAAAGCAGCAATAGGAGAATATCAATCTGCACTGAACGGATTTCAACAGTTAATCCAGCAAAATCCATATGGATATATAGGATTGATTGCCTCCTGGGACTATGCGGCAACTCAATTATTAATGGGAAGCGGAGGCGGAATTAATAACCAAAATCTTAACTATGGTTCTGACGGGACAAACAATTATGAGTTTTCTTTGTCATATATTAATGGAGATAAAATCACGGTGAAAGAACTTGAAGAAGCAGACGGAGACACGCTAACTGCGAGGTTAATGAAATACGACAAGCTTGACTTTAGTAAGGAAGACAGAAAGAAAATATACAGGAGCGTATCGGAAGTATTACGGGAAGAGAAGCAGAAGTCCGAAGAAAAAGTTAAAGAATTGGAAGAGAAGATAAAATCCGGCAAAAAGGCATTAAAAAACGAGACAAAAGTCAAGGCGGAAAGGGAATTGGCTAAGATGAGAACATTAAAAGAAGTAATAGTTGAGAAAAGACCGAAAGACGTTAAAGAGCATATAAAATTTATAAACAGCGATATACAGAAAGTATTCAGGAATCCGGAAATAAAAGAGAAATACGAAACCGAAAACTTTATTCCTGTAAGATACGAACTATACCAAAACTATCCGAATCCTTTCAACCCGACAACGAAAATCAAATTCGACTTACCGGAGAACACAAGGGTAACCATCAAGATATACGACATACTCGGCAGGGAGATGAGAACACTGCTCAACAGTGAATACCGTGAATCCGGCAGGCACATAATCGAATTCAGTGCCTCCGGTCTCGCCAGCGGAGTATATTTTTACAGACTAACAGCGGGGGAATATAACGCTGTGAAGAAAATGGTAGTCATAAAATAGTATCTATAAAGTTCAAATAATTACGGTTTTTTCACACCTTAAACTATAATATTAGTCATTTATCCATTACATATTTTTTTGTTAATTTATGTGCTTCAGTATTAATTTTTAAACTGAATAAGTCAAAAATATGTTTTATTTTTGTAATATCAGGTATCGATATGACGAATTATATAGTCTCGGCACGTAAATATAGACCGCAAAAATTTTCCGAAGTCGTTTCTCAGGAATTTGTTACTCAAACATTGAAAAATGCAATTTTATCCAAAAAAATAGGACATTCTTACCTGCTTAGCGGTCCGAGAGGAATTGGAAAAACAACAATTGCAAGGATTTTTGCCAAAGCGCTAAATTGCATTAATTCGAAAGAAGGCGAGCCCTGTAATGTATGTGAACACTGTACGGAAATTACAATTGGGACACATCCCGATATTTTCGAACTGGATGCCGCCTCCAACAGGGGAATCGATGACGTCAGAGCCATTCAGGATGCAGCAAAATTTTTCCCGCTGAAAGCAAAATATAAATTCTTTATTGTGGATGAAGTTCATATGCTGACTCCTCAGGCTTTTAATGCTATGCTGAAAATACTCGAAGAACCGCCCGAATATTTGATTTTTATACTTGCTACTACTAATCCTGAAAAAATTCCACCCACTATCATTAGCCGTTGCCAGAGATTTGCTCTCCATAGAATCAATATTAATGAAATTATTGGTAAATTAAAAGAAGTCGCTAAAGCCGAAAAGATTAAAATAGACGGTGAATCCCTTTTCCGTATTGCAAAACTCGGTGACGGAGCATTGAGGGATGCACTCGGAATTTTCGACCTTGCCGTTTCTTACTGCGGGAATGTTATAAAAACAGACGAATTAAATCAATTTCTTAATCTACCCGATAAGGAAATGTACTTTGATATATCAGGTTTTATTTATTCGGGTGATTCTTCCTTGTTGATAAAGTATTATGCGGGGCTGCAGGATAAAGGAATTGATATGCAGAATTTCTTTGCAGGTATAATCGAACATTTCAGAAATCTCCTGGTTGTTAAAACTACTTCATCTCCCGATTTACTCGATGAATCGGACATTACTAAAAAAAGATATGTGGAAGAAAGTTCGAAATTTTCACAGGAACAGATTTTACGCATCCTGAAATTGCTTTTTGATAATGAAGCAAAAGTTAAATATTCGGCAAACCAGCTGATTTTATTTGAATCATTACTCGTGGAGTTGTGCAGAATTAATAAGGATATTGTAGATATTTCGGTGTTAATTTCCGAACTGGAAGATATTAAAAAAAAAAACTTAAATTGAAATCAAGTTTTACAACATTAAAAAATACTTCATCAGCAGATTCTCAGGTTGAATCTTTACAGAAATCGACTGCGGAGAAACTGAAACCTGAAGATAACGACATTTTGCAGAAACTGATACATGAATTTGACCTTGAAGAATATAAATATAAATTAAATAAATAAAAAATTGAAGACTTACAGCACAAAGAAAAATTATCTCGGGCTTGAAAAACAGTACAGCAATTTCTTGAATTCGAAAATTGCCATACTGCCGATACCGTTTGAAGCTACTACTTCTTACGGAAAAGGGACCTCGAAAGGTCCGGAAGCTATTGTTAATGCTTCGCATTATGTCGAATTTTTCGACGAGGAACTTAACAGGGAACTATCGTTTGAAAAAGGCATTTGTACGATTAGTGAACTGATTATTAAAGAGAAAAAGGGCAAGACGGTTATTGAAAAAATTTATGAGACGGTTAAAAAACTGATTGAAAAAGAAAAATATGTGGTTTTACTCGGTGGAGAACATACTGTTTCTACGGGCTCAATTAAAGCACATTTTGATTCTTTTAAGAATTTATCGATACTTCAACTCGATGCTCATTCGGACTTAAGATATGAATATGAAGGTACAAAGTTTTCTCACGCCAGCTTTGCATCAAGGGTTCTGGAATTTTCTAATAAGATTACTCAGCTCGGTGTAAGAGCCCAGTGTATTGATGAATGTAAAACCATAAAGGATAAAAAAATCAATACATTCTTTGCCTACCAGATTAAAAACGGTCATTACGGTAACGACTGGGATGAAAAAGTTATCGAAACTCTCGACGAAAATGTCTATATAACACTCGATCTCGATTATTTCGATCCCTCAGCCGTTCCCTCGGTGGGAACACCTGAACCGGGAGGGTTCTACTGGGATGAAACACTCAGGCTGTTCAAAAAATTGTCTGAGAAACGAAATGTAGTCGGCTTCGATGTTGTTGAACTTTCTCCGGTTGACGGACATCCCGCATCGGATTATTTTGCCGCTAAACTCGTCTATAAAATGTTAAACTATTTTATCAAACGCAATGTAGATGAGTGAAAACGATAAGTTAAAAAAACGTGCGGCTGAAATATTAAAAAGACTCGAAAAAGAATACCCGGCGGCTAAATGTCACCTCGAATTCCGTAATCCTTTCGAACTTCTCGTTTCTACTATATTATCCGCTCAGTGTACGGATGCACGCGTTAATATGATTATGACTCCGCTCTATGAAAATAAGTATAAGTCGCCTGATGATATCCTCGCCGATGGACTGGAAAATTTCAGAGAAAATATTAAGTCCTGCAATTTCTTCAATAATAAGGCAAAATCCGTACTTGCTATCTGTAATATACTTAAAAAAGATTATAACGGCAAAGTACCCGATAGTCTGGAGGAACTTACGAAACTGCCCGGTATAGGCAGAAAATCAGCTAACGTGATTCTCGGCAACTGCTTCGGAAAAAAAGATGTTATCATAGTGGACACCCATTTTAAACGCGTAACAGGAAGACTCGGATTGACGGATAATGATGAACCGGAAAAAATCGAAGCTGACCTGAAAAAACTTATTCCTCCTGCAAAACAATATGTATTTTCTCATGTCATCGGTGACCATGGAAGATATGTGTGCGGTGCCAGAAAACCAAAATGCGGAGTTTGTGTTTTGAACGATGTCTGCCCTTCTGATTCTTTGAAAAAATAATTTTTGCTTATATGAGTTTGTTGAATTTACCGGCACCTGATTTTTCCGCTATTGACTCGGACGGAAATTCGGTTTCTCTGTCGGATTATAAAGGGAAATATCTTTTGCTGATTTTTTATCCGAAAGATAATTCTCCCGTATGTACAAAACAACTCTGCGAATATAGTGACTCGATAGAAGATTTTTTGGAAATCGGCACGGATATGCTCGCGGTTAATACCGGTACTGTTGATGAACATAAATATTTTGGAGTCAAAAATAATATTAAAATTAAACTCCTGTCCGATACAGATAAAAAAATCAGCATGGATTACCGCGTACTGAATCTGCTTGGAATGCCTAAAAGAGCTGTGTTTTTAATAGATAAAAACGGTATAATAAGATATGAAAATATAATGCTGCCTGTTTTCTATAAAAAGAAAAATGCTTTAATTGATGAAATTTCGAAAATTATAAAATCTGTTGAAAGTGAAGAAAAAACTCCCTGATTTATCAAAAATTAAATTCGTATTGATGGACCTGGACGGCTGTCTTACTACAGGACATATTATTTATTCGACAAGCGGTGAAGATATTAAAATGTTTCATACTCATGATGGATTCGGACTTGTCAGAGGAAGACAATTCGGTCTGAAGTTCGGTGTTATCAGCGGTATGAGTTCACCGGTAAATAAAAGACGAACCGACCGTCTGAAAATCGAGTATATTTTCGAAAATGTTGACGATAAACTTGTTCCTTTTGAAAAACTGAAAAAAAAGTATAAACTTAAAAACGAAGAATTTGCTTATATAGGAGATGATGAGTTCGATATACCATTATTGAAAGCTGTAGGATTTTCATGTTGCCCGAAAAGTGCCGTCGATGAAGTAAAAAATAATGTCCATTATGTCTGTAAAAAAAACGGTGGGGAAGGGGCGGTAAGGGAAATGATTGACATGATACTGAAAGCAAAAAAATTAATTTGAATCTAAATAAATTTAAATAATAACTATATGTCAGAAAAAAAATTAAGATTTAATTCAACCCTTATTCATGGCAGCGGTTACAAAGATAAACTCCTGAGCGCCAATGTTCCGATTTATCAAACTTCTACTTTTGCATTCGGGAGCGCCGAGGATGGGGAAAAATGTTTTCTCGGAGAAAGCGACGGTTATATTTATACACGGCTGGGAAATCCTACTATAAAAGCTCTGGAAACTACTGTTGCCCGGCTAGAAAACGGATTTGGTGCTGTTGCTACCGCCTCGGGTATGGCTGCTGTTAATACTGTCTATATGGCATTACTCGAAAAAGGTGCACATATGATTGGAACACAGGCGGTTTACGGTCCGTCAAGAAGTGTTATGGAAGAACAGTGGAAAAGATTCGGAGTCGAATCTACTTGGGTTGATACTACTGAAATCGAAAATATTAAAAAAGCAATAAAACCGAATACTAAAGTTTTATATATCGAAACCCCTGCAAATCCGACCATTGCCGTTACAGACCTGAGGGCATGTTCGGAAATTGCATCGCAACATAATCTTTATTTGGTTGTAGATAATACTTTCTGCAGCCCTTACCTTCAAAATCCACTCGACTTTGGGGCTGATGTTGTCATCCATTCTATGACTAAATTTATTAACGGACATGCCGATATTGTAGCCGGAATGATAGTTACAAAAACAGAAGAGATGTACAGAAAAATTCGACCTGTAATGGTAAACCTCGGTGGAAATATGGATCCGCATCAGGCATATCTCGTATTACGCGGATTGAAAACTCTCGCAATAAGGATCGATAAAGCACAGGAAAATGCAATGAAAATTGCTGAGTATCTTGAAAAAAATCCTAAGGTTCAATGGGTAAAATATCCCGGTCTTAAATCACACCCTCAATACGAACTCGCAAAGAAACAAATGAGAGGTCCGGGCGCTATGATAAGTTTCGAACTGAAAGGAGGATTCGAAGCAGGAAAAATTCTTATGAATAACGTTAAACTGGCTCTCTTGGCCGTCTCTCTCGGAGGAGTGGAATCGCTTATCGAACACCCCGCTTCTATGACTCATTCGAAAGTATCTAAAGAAGCAAAACTCGAAGCAGGTATTACTGATGGACTTGTCAGATTTTCTACAGGTATTGAAGATGTAAACGACATAATCGAAGACCTCGAACAGTCACTTTCTAAAATTTAACTTTTATCAAATTTTTAAATTTATTTTGATGCAACTGTTTCTTAAAAAGTTGTAATCTCACAACTCTATATTTACTTTATTTTCTAACTCTTTAACTTTATAACCGTTCAACTTTTCAACTCACCAACCTTATAACCTTTCGATCTTTCAACTTTTTTGACTCTAAAGCCATTAAACCTCATTCACCTTCGAAATTTCATTCTAAGTTCCTGTCTCTAAAGACTTTTTTCTAACTTTGCCCATGAATCTCTTAATGCCGCTGTTCTGTTGAATACTAACCTTTTATCGTTTGAAAGCGGGTCAACGCAAAAATAACCCTGTCGTTCAAATTGAAATTTATCTCCCGGTTTTGAGCCAGTAAGCCCTTTTTCCAAACGGCATGTATTTAAGATTTTTAATGATTCGGGATTTAAAAATTCTTTGAAATCTTTTTCAGGGTCTGCTAACGGGTCTTCCGTAATAAATAATCTGTCATATAATCTTACTTCCGCCTCAATAGAATTATCCGCCGATATCCAGTGAATTGTCCCTTTTACTTTTCTCGTACTGCATGTACCGCTTCGTGTTTCAGGGTCGTAGGTGCAGCGTAATTCTGTGATTTCTCCCGAATCGTCTTTGACGACTTCATTGCATTTTATGATGTAAGCATATTTTAAACGTACTTCTCCGCCCGGAAATAATCTGTGATATTTTTTTGGAGGATTTTCAAGAAAATCTTCACATTCAATAAAAATTTCTTTTGAAAAGAATAATACTCTTTTCCCTGCAGACGGGTCTTCGGGATTGTTGATTGCATCCAGTTCTTCCGTCTTATCGTCGGGATAATTCGTTATTGTAATTTTCAAAGGATTCAATACTGCCATGACTCTTTGTACCCTTTTGTTTAAATCTTCTCTGATGCTGTACTCCAGCAATGCCACGTCTGTCATTGAATCTCTCTTTGAAACTCCTATTTTATCCGCAAAATTTCTTATTGATTCCGGAGTGTACCCGCGCCTTCTGAGTCCGGATATCGTCGGCATCCTTGGATCATCCCACCCGGAGACATGTTTCTCTTCTACAAGTTCCAGAAGCTTGCGCTTGCTCATTACGGTATAACTCAGATTTAATCTGGCAAATTCAATTTGCTGCGGACGGTTAGGAAGACATAGTTCGATTAAGAACCAATCGTATAAAGGACGATGAATTTCAAATTCAAGTGTGCAAATCGAATGTGTAATTCCCTCAATCCAGTCTGATATCGGATGTGCATAATCATACATAGGGTATATGCACCATTTATCTTCAGTACGGTGATGTGTTGCTCTTTTTATCCTGTAAATAACAGGGTCACGTAAATGCATATTGGGAGATGACATATCGATTTTTGCCCGTAGAGTATGTGTACCGTCTTCATATTTTCCTGATTTCATTCCCTCGAAAAGTTTAAGATTCTCCTCTATGCTGCGTTCGCGGTAAGGTGAATGTACACCTGCTTCCGTTGGAGTGCCTTTTTGGTTTTTTATTTCTTCGGATGTCGAAGAATCTACGTACGCTTTTCCTTTTTTTATTAACTGTATTGCTAATTCATACATCTTTTCAAAATAATCTGATGCGTAATACAACCTGTCGTCCCAGTCGAATCCGAGCCACCTGACGTCTTCTATTATTGATTCTACATATTCAATGTCTTCTTTTATCGGGTTTGTGTCGTCGAATCGGAGATTGCAAAGCCCTCTGTAATCCCTTGCAATTCCGAAATTCAGACATATTGATTTGGCATGCCCGATGTGAAGATATCCGTTCGGCTCGGGAGGAAAACGCGTTTGCACTCTGCCGTCATTTTTGTTGTTCTTTATATCTTCGTTAATTATCTCTCGAATGAAATTTGTCTGTACGGGTAAATTGTTTTCCATTATGTTATAGGTACGTTTTAATAGTTTAAAATACTTTAATTAAAAAATAATTTCAGTATCAAAAAGAGTTCACCTTGTTTTTGAGTTAATGGAATAAATCTGCTGCCTTTAAATCTTTCAACGAAATACTACCTTAGTTTTTCCGTTATGCTGTCAATTCGTCTTATCGTTTGTTCTTTCCCGATGATAAACATAATATCAATTATTCCGGGACCTCCGCTGACACCTGTAAGTGCCAGCCTTAAAGGGTGTATGATGTTTCCTTTCCCTGTGTTTAACTCAGCGGCTGTATCATTTAATACTGTCTCGTAATCTTGCCTTGACGGGTTTTCCAATTGATTTATTTTTTCTTTAAACTTTTTAAGTATCTCCTCTGATTGTTTTCCTTTCCATCCCTTTCTAACTGCGGTTTCTTCGTAAGTAACCGGCTCTTCAAAAAAATAAAATCCCTTCTCGTAAAATTCTTTTATGAACGATACTCTCTCTTTCATGGAATCCGTAACTTTTTTTAGATATTCGTCTGATAATTGTAATTTTGAATATTTTGATTTATTAAGCTCGTTTCTGAGTGATTTTATTAATTCACTGTCGGATTTTTTTCTTAAATGTTCTGCATTCAGCCAATTCAGTTTTTCGATGTCGAATATCGCTCCCGATTTGTTTACCCTTTCCAGAGTAAAAACATCAATCAGTTCATTTAAATCGTATAATTCTCTGTCATCTCCCGCAGTCCAGCCGAGTAATGCAATAAAATTTATCAGAGCTTCCTTTAAATATCCTTTTTTAATGTAATCTTCAACGGTTACATCACCCTGCCGTTTGCTGAGTTTTGTTCGGTCGGGATTAAGAAGCAAGGGCAGGTGTGCAAATATCGGCTTTTTCCATCCGAATGCTTCATACAAAAGAACATGTTTGGGAGTAGACGGAAGCCATTCCTCACCGCGTATTACGTGAGTTATTCCCATTAAATAATCATCTACAACATTTGCAAGATGATATGTCGGATATCTGTCGGATTTGATTAATATCTGGTCGTCTATTGTGTTTCCTGAAAATTCTACTTCACCCCTGATATAATCATTAAACCTGATTGACTTTTCGGGTTCTACATTTAACCGGATGACGTAGGGTATTCCGTCATTTAGTTTTTTGCTGACTTCCCGTGCTGGCAGATTCAGACAGTATTTGTCATATTTAGTCTGAGGTAATTTTTGATTTTTTTGTTCCCGGCGGAGCATATTTAAACGTTCGGCTGTGCAAAAACAATAATAAGCTTTTTCTTCTTTTATCAGAAAATCTGTATGTTCTTTGTATATTTTCAGACGTTCGGATTGATAATAAGGTGCATGTAATCCGCCTTTGACAGGTCCTTCGTCATAATCAATTCCTGCCCATTTTAAAGTATTTATTATATTTTCGACAGCTTCAGGGAAATATCGCGTTCTGTCTGTGTCTTCGATTCTTAAAATGAAATCCCCGCCGTTATGACGGGCAAAAAGATAATTGTATAATGCTGTTCGTAAATTTCCGATATGTACAAATCCCGTCGGTGAGGGTGCATACCTTACTCTTACTCTTTTTAATTCGGACATTCGATTGTTATTTTTTGATAAATATACCTATATCTTTCGATAAATTAAATTTAAAACACCTTATACGATATAAACTGATATTTTATATCTTGTATTAATTATTATTCAAAGTCATTTTCTTCGCTGTCAAAATACTTTATTCCGAAAGATTCCAGTAAATCGTCTTCGAAGAAAAATTTGCTTTCACCGAATGCTGGCTTTAAGTCGCTTAACCATTTTGCGTTTTCGTCGTAAGTTGCAAAAAAAGGTCGTGCTACCCATTCCGGATTTCTGCCCTGTATGAATCTTAATACAAATACTTTTTCTCCTTTGATTTCTGAAACTCCAAGTACCTGAACTTTTCCGGGAGTCGAACTCATGCTCGGTCCCCTGACTGTTCTGCAAATACCACTCACACTTTGATATGCCTTCCTGAATATGTTCCACGCATCAACTAACTTCACAGCAAAAAAATGTTGTGCTCCCGTGTTTCGCTCGATAAATAAATAATAAGGTATGATGGATAAATTTACTTGCTTACGCCACATCTCAGACCAGATTTCCGGTTTGTCGTTTATGTGTTTGATAATCGGTGACTGTGTTCTTATCTGTGCTCCGGTTTCCAGAATTCTTTTTATTGCTTCCCTTACTTCGGGCGGTTCAAGTTCGATTGGATGATTGAAATGTGCCATTATTGACAGGTTTATTCCTTTTTTCACTATCTTCTCAAATAACCTTATTAAATCATCCGAATCATCGTCGCTTAGGTAACGGTAAGGCC
>VGWA01000065.1 GCA_016873795.1 Ignavibacteria bacterium | reverse complement strand
TTCATCCCATGAATATTGTCTGTCCGATGATAAAAAAAATATTTCTCCGCTTTCGGTCTCCTTGTGCGATGCTGAAAATATTCCTTCTGTTAAATCTTTTATGTATATTAAACTTAAATATTTTTCACCGAATCCGATTAATGAGTTTATCCCTTTATTGAAAAATTTGAAATACATCAGTATTTCAGTGTCTCTTTCTCCGAAAACAGCACTCGGACGGACTATTACTACCGGAAATTTATCTTTATACTTGAAAACTTCTTTCTCTGCCATTAATTTTGTTGTGCCATAACGGGTTATTGGTTTAGGGGAATATTCTTCGTTGATCGGTTCTCTGTCGGGTGACGGTCCGCATGCCGCCTGTGATGATATATGAATGAATTTCTTTAAATTCGGATTGTATTTGTATGTTTCTTCGAGTATTCTTTTCGTGAGTAAGTAATTGACTTTCTCGTATCCTGAGTAATTTTTTGCTTTTACTATGCCTGCACAATGAAATATATAATCAAAATTTGTATTTTTCCCTGTGTTTTTGTCTTCGAATATATTTTCAGATTTTATAAAATTAATCTTTTTACCCTCCAGCCGCCTCAAAGATGATGTTTCTCTTATTGTGCAAAATACATCAAAACCTTCATCCAATAGCTTATCTGTTAAATGACTTCCTATAAATCCTGTAGCTCCCGTTACCAGAACTTTCATGAGTAATAATTTTTAAATAGAAGTTATTAATAATATTATGTATTTTAAAGATTAAAATTTTTAACAAATTGAACAGATAAGGAACATTTATGGATTTGTTTCAGAAATGCTACAGCTTTACGAGAGCGGATGAGGTGAAAGCCGCCGGTTATTATCCTTATTTCAGAGCTATTGAAGAAAATGAAGGTCCGGTCGTCCAAATAGAAGGCAGAAAAGTTATTATGGCAGGCTCCAATAACTATTTGGGTTTAACTGCTCATCCGAAAGTTAAAGAAGCAGCATTAAATGCAATTAAAAAATATGGTACGGGATGCTCGGGTTCCAGATATCTTACAGGTACTCTGGACCTGCATATCAGACTTGAAGAAAGATTAGCTGACTTTTTAGGTAAAGAATCCTGCTTGTTGTTTTCTACAGGCTACCAGACTGCACAGGGAATTATACCGACTCTGGTTAATAAAGATGAATATGTAATTTCTGATAAAGATAATCATGCTTCCATACAATCGGGTAATATAATGGCAAAAGGACTGTTTTCCAACTTCGTCCGTTTTAAACATAACGATATGGACGATCTGGAAAGAATAGTAGATGCTATTCCACTCGATGCCCCTAAATTAATCGTATCCGATGGAATATTTTCAACTACAGGTACTCTGGTTGACCTGCCGAGAATGATTGAAATTGCAAAAAAATACAATGCAAGAGTTTTAATCGATGATGCACATTCGACGGGTGTTATAGGAAAAGGAGGAAAAGGTACAGGTTCGCATTTCGGACTGGAAAAAGAAATCGATTTGATTATGTGTACTTTTTCCAAAACTTTTGCATCATTGGGCGGATTCGTTGCTTCTGAAAAATCCGTAATTAATTACCTGAAACACCATTCCTCAGCATTGATATTCTCTGCTTCTCCTACACCTGCATCAGTTGCAGCCGCCGAAGCAGCACTCGATATTCTGATTGCTGAACCGGAAAGAATTGAAAAACTCTCATATAATTCCGACAAAATGCGAAAAGGTTTTAAATCTATGGGATTTGACGTAATTGACGGTATCTCTGCAATTGTACCCGTCATAATAGGCGATGATATGAAAACTTTTATTTTCTGGCGAAAATTATTCGACGAAGGCGTGTTTGTTAACGCTTTCGTTTCTCCCGCCGTACCGCCGACTATGTCTATGCTGAGAACATCCTACATGGCTACACATGAAGATGAACATCTTGACAAAATTCTGGAAGTTACTGAAAAAATTGGAAAAGAAATGGAAATAATATGATTATGAGATTTCTATTTGTCCTGGTAATTGTTTTGACGGTCCTGTTTGCTGTGTCCTGTAAACAGGAACTTGAAAAAAAATCACCTGAGTTTGATAATACACAGGATTTGGAAACCGATACTGCCAGCCTGACTCCGCAGGAAGCATTCAGCTACTCTATGATGCAGGATATTCTGGGTTACAGCGATCCAGAACTTGAAACCTATCTTGAAGAACAAATCTTTCCACTTGTAAAAAATGCCGATAAAATAACTTTCGAAAGAATTTCTTCTTCTGTATTCATATTGACTTATTTTTCGGAAGGGATTGAAAAAAATTTAATCATCAGAAAATTCTACAGCCCGAAAACAGACGAAATATTTTTCGAGAAAAGTGAAATAAATTTTGATTACAAAAAACAATTTTTTAAATGAATAGAATTTTTGCTGTAATTGGAATGTGCGGAAGCGGTAAAAGTGAAGTAGTGAAATTTTTTGTGGAAAAAGGATTTAAAAAGGTGTATTTCGGAGATGTCGTGATTAATGAACTGAAAAACCGAAACCTCGAAATTAATGAAAATAACGAGAAAACAGTCAGGGAAGATTTAAGAAATAAATTCGGTATGGGAGTTACGGCACTCAAAAGTCTCGAAACAATTAAGCAATACGTTAACTCCGGTTTTGATGTGGTAATCGAAAGTCTTTATTCATGGGATGAATTTAAAATTATTCAAAATGAGTTCGGCAGTATCTTCAAACTTGTGAATGTTTATACTACGAAAAAATTAAGATACGAAAGACTCTCAAAAAGAAAAATAAGACCTTTAACTGCTGAAGAAGCAGTATCCCGTGATATCAGCGAAATTGAAAATCTCGATAAGGGAGGTCCTATTGCATTTGCCGATTATCAGATTATTAACGATTCAGGAATTGAAAATACAAAAAAACAAGTTGAGGTAATTATTGAAAAGAACTGATTATATATCATGGGATGAATATTTTATGGGTATTGCTTTACTGTCTGCCAAAAGAAGTAAAGACCCTAATACTCAGGTAGGAGCCTGTATTGTTAACAGCGATAATAAAATTGTGGGTATCGGATATAATGGATTTCCTATAGGTTGTTCAGACGACAATTTGCCCTGGAACAGGGACGGAAAAGATATTAACAGCACAAAATATCCTTACGTGGTACATGCCGAGGCAAATGCGATTTTAAATTCAACTGAAAATTTGAAAGGCGCCAGAATTTATGTCGGTCTGTTTCCGTGCAACGAATGCGCTAAGTTAATTATTCAATCCGGAATAAAGGAAATATTGTATTTATCCGATAAATACAAAAATGAAGACTTCATAAAAGCTTCTAAAAAAATGCTGAAAATGAGCGGAGTAAAATTAACTCAATTGAAATTGTCTTCGAAAAAAATTAACTTGTATTTTGATATTGTTGAATAACTGTTCTTTTAAATGTTTTTTGGTCGTAGTGTTATTAAAAAGGAATCCGGTGCAATTCCGGAGCTGTCCACGCAACTGTAATTGAGAAAATCTGCACACTGTGCCACTGTGAAAACGGGAAGGCGGGCAGAAAATTGCTCATGAGCCAGGAGACTTGCCAAAAAATATGTAATTTCGTAGTCTTCGTGTGAAGGATTAATTTCATTTTCATATTCCTTTTGATTTTGATGCTTCAAATGAAGTTCCTGATAAAAAGGATTTTTTTTTATGTATAAGTATTTTATTTTGTTTTTACTGTTTGCTGCTGAACTTCCTGCTCAGTCTGATTCTGTTATTTACAGAACTGAAGAAATTACAATAACAGCTAATATTTATGAAACAAACATTTTCGAAACTCCGAATTCGGTTAAAGTAGTTGACTGTGAAAGAATAAATAAATCCAACGGCAGCAGAATATCGGACGTAATTTTTTATGTACCAGGTGTCTATATCCGTTCTTACGGAGGATCTTCTTCTTTAAAAACAATTTCCCTTAACGGACTGGGCGGAGAAAATACAGTTGTTCTGTATAACGGAATTAAATTGAATGCTGAACAGAATTCGCAATTCGATATTTCTTTGATTTCGAAAGATAATATAGATAGAGTTGAAATTTTAAATAACGGGGCGAGTTCTCTCTACGGTTCCCAGTCAATTGGAGGAGTTTTAAATATAATTCCCGTTAATTCGTCTTTGAAAACAAATAATTTCACACTTGAAGCCGCAATCCAAACAGGTTCATACCGTTTTAGAAATTATTCGTTCGGCTTCTCTAAAAAATTGGGAATTTCTAATACTACTTTTAAATTTTCTTCGGAATCTTCCGATAATGACTACGACTATTTTTATTATGACGGCTCTGAAAAAATAAGTAAAAAGAGAGATAACTCTTCATACTATGTCGAAAATTATTTCTTTAATTCTTCTTTTAATACTGGTAATAATAATAAATTCGATGTCTTTATAAATTATTTAAACGAAAACAGGAATATTCCATCTGTTGAAACAGGTAATGTTTCTGCTCAGTCAATTCAAAAAGATAAGAATTTAAACATAATTATTAATAACAATTTAAATATCAGCGATAAATTTTCTTTTTCCGGCTCGCTGAATTTTCAGAATTATTTATTGAATTACACAGTATCGGATTTCTTAAAAAGTTTCTATAAAAATAATTTATATTCATTTGCCGGGAAATTCAGGTATTCAGATAAAAGAATCGTTTTAATTTCGGCTATGGAATTAAACTACAGCAGCTGCAACAGCAGCGAACTGGAAAAAAATCCAAACCGATTTAATCCGTCGTTATCGCTGATTTCCGAACTGTTACTTTTCAAAGGCTTCAAAATTTTTCCGTCTTTGAGATACGATAATTTCTCGGATATTAAAAGTAATTATTTTTCCTCAAAAATAGGTTTTAATTACCGTCCTTTTTCATCCTTATATTTTAATCTCAGAGGCAGTATCGGAAATAACTTCAGAATGCCTTCATTTAATGATTTGTACTGGACTGGAGCGGGTAATACTGATTTAAAGCCGGAAAAATCATTTAATGCTGACTTCGGTATTATTTATTCGTTTGACTATTTCATACGAAGTGTTATTGAAATCAATTATGTATTTGTAAATTATCAGGATAAAATTGTATGGAAACCGAATAATTTCTATCTTTGGAAACCGGTCAACATTGGTGAATCCAAATCGAATATTTTTAATGTGTCCTTTAAATTATTTAAAGAAATAAATGATTTTTATTTTTCAATCGACGGGGGATATTCCTATAATTATACCAAAAAAACCGATGAATCGAACGGTAAATATTACAGGCTGATTTATGTTCCGGTTGAATTATTTAAACTTAATTTTATCTTTCAATATAAAGATTACGGGTTTAATTTGTTCTATAATTTTATCGGGAAACAATATACGGATTTCGAAAATAAAAATTATTTGCCTCCGGTCGATATTCTCGATGGAAATGTATTAATTAATCTGCAGATTTATAACTTCCGTTCTCAGTTCAGATTCGAAGTGAATAATATCTTAAATCAAAATTATCAGCTAATTTCAGGATATCCGATGCCTTTAAGAAATTATAAAATCGGATTTTCTGTTTTTTATTAATTTTATGGAAAATAAATTCAGGAAAAAAATGCTGCAAACTATAGAAGGATATAAAAAATTATCCGAAGAAGAAAAGAATTGCCTTCACATATATTACGGATATGGAAAAGGAAAAACTACTGCCGCAATCGGACTTGCAATCAGAATGCTGGGGGCAGGGAAAAAAGTTGCTGTCGTCCAGTTCGATAAAGGGTTTTCGGAAAATAATGAACACTATTCCGAGAGAATAATTTTGAGAAAACTAAAAGACATCGGTTATCCCATTGACCTGTATCCGACAGGCTGCGAAAGAATGGAAAAAGACGGTACTTTTAGATTTAAAAACAAACCTGAAGACGTGCAGGAAGCCGGAAAAGCAATTGAAATATGCAAAGAATTAATCGAAAAAGGAAATCAGGATTTATTAATTATCGATGAAATCATCGCAGCAGTTGTCTATAATTTAATCTCTCAAAAGGATGTTGAAGATGTTATAAATCTATATGAAAAAAACAGGAGATTCGAAATGGTGATGACAGGTCATAAATTGTGGGACGGACTCGAGGAAAAAGCGGATTTAATTACGGAAATGAAAAAAATTAAACACTATTTTGATAAAGGTATTCCTGCACGAGAAGGAATAGAATATTAATAATATTGATAAAATGAAATTTCTGAATAAAAAAAAGCTGTCGTACTTGTTTTTGTTTCTCTTATTATCGTTTGTTTATCTGAATTGCAACAGAGCGGATTTGGTTAACTCCAATAATCCGATTCCCTTTGTATCGAGAGGTGTTTATATCCTGTCAGAAGGTTCATTTTCACCGGGAAGTTCAAAATTGTGCTTTTACAGTATAGAATACGATACATTTTATTACAATATATTCAATCCTCAAAACCTTGGACTTTTTCCCGACGGATTAATATATAATAATTTTTCCCTGTTTATTTCCGAACAGGGAAATTTCGGCGCACCGGGAAAAATATATAAAACCGATACTAACGGAACCGTGCAAAATTCTGCAAATGTTGGTGTAAATCCATATTCGCTTGCAATTTCTGATAATAAAATTTATATAACTAACGGTCCTGCCGGTAACGTTACTGTCCTGAATCAACAGGATTTTGGTTTTATTAAAAATATACCGGTCGGTGTTTACCCTCAGGAAATAATTGCTCATAACGGAAAAGTTTTTGTCTGCAATACGAGCGAATTCGGCGGTCGTTCGGATTCGACTCTCTCGGTCATAGATGCGTCACGCGACAGCGTGATTGCAGTTATCGAATTGCACAAAGACCCTTCGTCTCTTGCAATTACTAATGAGAATAAATTGTTAGCAGGATGTACGGGAGCAAACGGAATGATTTTTATGATTGACCCGAATTCATATATCAAACTGGATTCATTTCAGATATATGACGGATTTTCACGCGATATCAGTGTTGATAAAAATAGCAGCGATGTATATTTTATATCATACAATAATAATATTGTCAAACTTGACCTCATAAACCGTATAAACAGCATCTTTATTCAAAATATAAATCCGTCTGTCGTATATTTTTACGGCTATCTGTTCGATTCAAGATTTAAACGACACTATGTCGCTGATGCGAGAGATTTTAATTCGGAAGGCTATCTTCATATCTTTGACAGATACACGGGACTTTTAAAATCTTATGTCTGCGGAATTGCTCCGAGAAGAATAATTTTACGATAATTTAAATTTATTTATATATGATTTTACCTTATAAAGGAATTTATCCGAAAATTCATGAAAGTGTCTTTATATGTGACGGTGTACAGATTATCGGCGATGTCGTGCTCGAAAAGGATGTCAGTGTCTGGTTCAACTCGGTTATAAGAGGTGACGTTAACTATATAACCGTAGGAGAAAGAACGAACATTCAGGACGGCTGCTTATTACATAATACATATCAGAAATATCCGTTAATAATCGGTGCCGACGTAACTATCGGACATGGTGCGGTAGTTCACGGCTGTACAATTAAAGACAGTGTCTTAATCGGTATGGGTGCAATACTGCTCGATAACAGCGTCTTAAATTCAAATTCCTATATCGCCGCCGGTACTCTCGTAAAAGAAAATTTCATCGTACCGGAAGGCGTTCTCGTTGCAGGCGTGCCGGGAAAAATTGTAAGACAATTAAATCCCGATGAAATTCAAAAAATTCAAAAAAGTGCGGCGAACTACCTTCAATATGTGAAAACTTACAGAGAAATGAAATAATTACCTTTTTTCGGACTTAATTATGGAAAAAAGGTTAAAATAATGTTATTTCAAAAAAATAATAATAATTATAAATTTGCCTAAATAAATAATCTGTTTTTCAATAATAAAATAAATTTATCTTGGAAGGCAATAAAAAAATTTATATTACAAAAGAAAATCTCGGAAAACTCGAAGATATTTTCGAAGTAAAATTCTCGGAAACTCCGAATTCTATGCATTTTAATCTCATAAATAAAAAACTGAAATCGGAAGTCTCACTGGAAATAATTATTGAACAGAATTCCGAATGCCTTATTTCTGTCTATACTGCTAATACACATTTGCAGCTACAGGGGTGTACTTTCTTTATTATCAGTAACTTGCTCGAAGAAGTAATATTTATCTCCGAAGATGAATACAAAATATCGGGTTTAATCGTCTCCAAATACGGAGATTGCTCTCTGTATTCCAATGTCGATAAAAAAGTTTTTAAAGCTGACTTTTCTCAACTTAATTCCGAAAAATTGATTTCTGCTATATCATTGTCCATAGCGGAAGAATGAGATAATTTGAGGGATATTATTTTTAAATACAAATTCATTGGTAATAAAAAAAATAAAATTCTGCCCGTCAGAAAATTGTATGACAGGATGAAAGAAATTGTCAATACAGTATTTGAAAATGAAAAAAAAGAATATAGTATTGTAAGTTTTCTGTTTTGTGATAACGCTTATATAAGAATTATAAATAAAAAATATTTGTTACATAATTACGCTACTGATGTTGTAACGTTCAGATATTCTGAATTTTATGAACCTGTGGAAGCAGACGTTGTAATTTCACTTGATATGATTCAAAGTAATGCCCGAAAATATAATACGGATTTCGACAACGAATTATTCAGAATAGTCATTCACTCGGTGCTGCATTTATCCGGATATAATGATGTCAGTAAAACAGAAAAGAAAATAATGAAAAATCTCGAAGATTATTATCTGTCCCGTTATGCGGATTTCTTAAAATAACTAAATTTTAATTTCAGGTTTAATGAATAAGTCATTAGTCATAGTTGAATCTCCTTCGAAAGCTAAAACAATTAATAAATATCTCGGGAAGGGAGTCAACGTAAAAGCTACTATAGGTCATATTAAAGATTTACCGAAAAATAAATTTGCAGTTGAAATTGAAAATAATTATAAACCTACTTTTACGACACTTTCAGGCAAAAAAAAGGTAATAGATGAACTAAGAAAATATGCTAAAGATGTTGAGAAAATTTATATTGCTACAGACCCCGATAGGGAAGGAGAAGCAATAGCATCGGATATTGCAGATGTTATATCTGATGTTAATAATAATATCCATCGCGTGCTTTTCTATGAAATAACAAAATCGGGGATTGTGAATGCTATGAATAACCCGAGAAAAGTAGATAATAACTTGGTGAATGCCCAAATCGCAAGAAGGGTTATGGACAGAATTTTGGGTTATAAGGTAAGCCCTTTCCTCTGGAAACTATTTTATTACGGACTCTCAGCCGGCAGGGTGCAATCCGTTGCTTTAAAACTTATTTGCGAGAGAGAAGAAGAAATAATGAAATTTGTTCCGGTGGAATATTGGAGCATCGAAGGACTCTTTGCAAAATTATCGGGTACATCAAAACAATTTTCAGCCAAATTATATAAAATAAATGAGGAGACACTTAAATTTAACGGAGAAAAACCGTGCATAGAAAATATTTCGCAAGCGCATAAAATTATAGAGGATTTAAAAAACAGTAAGTTCAAAGTTACAGATATACAAACTAAAGAAACAAAAAGAAATTCTCCGCTGCCTTTTACAACAAGTATGCTTCAGCAAACAGCTTCCGTACAATTGGGCTTTTCTCCTAAAAAAACCATGCTGCTTGCTCAGAAATTATATGAAGGTGTTGAAATAACGAAAGGCGAGGGGAATATCGGGCTTATTACTTATATGAGAACAGATTCAACAAGAATAAGTAATGAAGCCAGAGAAATGGCAAATGAATATATTTTGAATAATTTCGGCGAAATGTATCTCGGTTCTAAAAAAACTGCTCCGGGTAAAAAATTAACTAAAATACAGGATGCTCACGAAGCTGTAAGACCTACCGATGTTTTTATTACTCCCGAAAAAATTAAAAAAATTGATAAAGATTTGCTGTCTTTGTACAGACTCATCTGGAAAAGATTTGTAGCTTCTCAAATGTCGGCAGCGGTCTATAACCTTAAAACTGTTATTATTAAATCTGTTAGCCCTAAAGGAACTCAAATCGAATATTTCTTTAAAGCTGTCGGAAGAACAATTAAATTTGACGGATTCCTAAGGATTTATGAAGACCTGAAATATACGGTTAACGGTAATGAAGAAGAAGAAGATATTTCCGTTATTCCGGATGATATAGAAATTGATACTTTGCTGAATGCTCTGAATATAAGAAAAGAACAACACTTTACAAAACCACCGCCCAGATACTCGGAAAGCAGTCTTATCAAACAACTGGATTCACTGGGAATAGGCAGACCAAGTACGTTTGCAACAATAGTTTCTACCGTTATTGACAGAAAATACATAGAAGTTCTTGAAAAGAGGCTTAAAGCTACCGAACTTGGAATGACGGTTAATAAAATTCTATCCAAACATTTTCCCGATATTATAAATATTGAATTTACCGCCAATATGGAAAATGAACTCGATACCATTGCCAGCGGAAAATCAACATATAAAAATGTACTCGATGATTTTTATATGCCTTTTAATAAAGATTTTGTCAAAGCCGAAGATAATATAAAAAATATTAAAAATGAATTAGTCGAAATGACCGATATTGTCTGTCCGGAATGCGGTGAAACTACCAATGCAAAAATGATAAAAAAATGGGGCAGGAACGGTCAGTTTCTTGCCTGCGAAAGATATCCGAAGTGTAAATCCAGTATGCCTCTGCCTGAAGAAAAATTACAAATGCAGGAAATTGCGAGAAATATCAAATGCGACCTGTGCGGTTCCGATATGATTGTCAGAAAAGGCAGATACGGTGATTTTCTCGGCTGTTCTAACTATCCTAAATGTAAAGGAGTTAAACCGATTACGCTCGGTATTGTCTGCCCTAAATGCAATGAAGGAGAGATTATTAAAAGAGTTTCCAAAGGGAAAAAAAGCTTTTATGGATGTTCGAAATATCCCTCCTGTGATTTTATAGAAAACTATCGGCCTGTTTTGGAAAATTGCAAGTCCTGCGGTAATAAATACCTGTTAAAAAAATATTCAAAAAATCAGGAAGAATATCACGAATGCCCTTTATGTAAAACCGTTGTCAAATAAATATAATTCTGTTGAACAATACTTTTGCAAAATATATAAATGAATTTCTCGGTTATATTGAACTGACAAAAAATTATTCCGCTAATACTTTAATATCATATAAAAATGATTTAAAACAGTTCTCCGGGTTTCTTTATTTAACATTCGAAAACAAATCACTCGTAGATTATAATGAAGATAAATTTTCTGTTCCTCCGGAAAATATTGATAAAAATATCCTGAAATCGTTCGTAGCCGAATTGCATGACAACAAAAATGTTATTAATAAAAGTTATAGGAAATATTCGTCTAAAACAATTTCAAGAAAGATATCGGTTCTTAAATCGTTTTTTAAATTTCTTTATAAGAAAAAATATTTAAGTAATAATCCTGCTCAATCACTCGTCTATCCGAAAAATAAGAGACATTTACCGTCCTGCCTGTCAAAAAAACAAATTGATGATTTGTTGAACGAAAGGAAAAATATAGATATCGGTCTGCTCGAAAGAGCCGTACTCGAATTATTCTACAGTACCGGAGCAAGATTATCCGAAATTATCAATGTCAAGATTAAAGACGTAGATTTTAATCGTAATATCATAAAAGTTATCGGAAAAGGAAATAAGCAAAGAATAATTCCTTTCGGAAAATATGCTGCAAAAGCAATAAAAGATTATCTCCGAATCAGGGAAATATGCGACATCCGCAGTTCACCATATCTGTTCATCGATAATAAAGGAAAAAAATTGTATCCGATGCTGGTCTATCGGTTTGTGAAAAAAAACATTGGTAATGTATCCGATTTGAAGAAGAAATCACCGCATGTACTCAGACATACTTTCGCAACACATTTACTGGACTCGGGAGCGGATCTGAGAGTGATTAAAGAATTGCTTGGACACGAAAGTCTTTCGACAACACAAATTTATACCCATATTTCATCGGAAAAGCTTAAAAAAGTTTATAAACAAATTCATCCGCGTGCATAATTTATGTTTGAACAACAAAAAAATATTCTGAAAGAGCTGAAAAATACTCTCACGAAAATTCGGGGGTTTCTTTGAAATTGACAAAAAATCTGAATTAATTAATGAACTTGCAAGTGTTTCGGAAAAACCGGATTTCTGGAACGATAATATGTATGCACAAAAAGTCTTGCAGGATATCTCCAAATTGAAAAAAACTGTCGAAGAGTATCAGATACTTGAAAAAAAATTTGAAGATGTAAATCTGCTTATCGAACTTTCTGAAATGGAAGAAGATGTTTCGTTGACTTCTGAACTGGATGAACAACTGACAAAATTCCAAAAACTGCTGTCTGATATGGAAATGAAATTCGTTTTGTCAGGTGAAGATGATAACAGAAACGCTATCCTGTCCATAAATTCCGGTGCGGGTGGAACCGAAGCTCAGGATTGGGCGGAAATGCTTCTGAGAATGTATCTGAAATATTGCGAAAATCAAAACTATAAAGCCGAAATAGTGGACAGACTCGAAGGTGACGGCGCCGGAATTAAAAGTGTTACCGTGCAAATTACAGGTGACTATGCTTACGGATATCTTAAAGCCGAAAATGGTGTGCATAGACTTGTTCGTATTTCCCCGTTTGACGCAAATAAAAGAAGACATACATCCTTCGCCGCTGTCGCTGTTACTCCGATTGTCGAAGACAATATATTAATCGAAATTAATTCCGCAGATTTGAAAATTGACACATTCCGCGCGGGAGGTGCAGGAGGACAAAATGTTAATAAAGTAGAAACTGCTGTCAGAATAACTCATATACCTACGGGTATTGTTGTACAATGCCAGAATGAACGCTCACAGATGCAAAATAAACAAAATGCAATGAAAATGCTGCGTTCTAAACTATATATGCTGGAAAAAGAAAAGGAACTTGAACGACTGGAATCTATTGAAAAATCCAAAAAGAAAATCGAATGGGGAAGCCAGATTAGAAGTTACGTCTTCCATCCCTATAATATGGTAAAAGACCATAGAACCGATTACGAAACATCAGACACTGTTAGTGTTATGAACGGCGAAATTCAGGATTTTATAAAAGCATTTTTATTAAATATAAATAA
>VGWA01000064.1 GCA_016873795.1 Ignavibacteria bacterium | reverse complement strand
TCACACCGTCATCTTTCAATGTATTGCAGAAATTCCATACTTTCGATATTATGGTTGAATGATTATCAGACATATATAAATATTACAAAATTTAAGTTATTTTAAATATTCAAAAAATTTTTATAAAAATATGTCACAAAGTTAATTTAAATTAAATAAAAATGTCGCAAAGTTAGGGTAATTTTCTGTTTAATACATAAAACTAAATTAATAATTATAAAATTAACCGTTAATCCCGTATTTTTGTTCAAGAAATTTTTTAAGATTTTTTCTGCATACAAATGCAACTTGCTGCCAGGTTATTACTTTACATTTATTTCTAATTGATATATCTCTAATGCATTTAACAGTCTCATAAAATCTTATTATCAAATCAGGTCTTCTTTCATCACAAAGCAAGACAAACCTATTAAATCTTTCCTGTAACGCAAGTATATTTCTGATTATCTGATAATTTTCATATCCTCGTTTTGTCTGTTTCAAGAATGATTTATAAAATGTATTGTCAAAATAATCATACTTTTCAACTTCCTTGTGGTTTTTATTCGTGAAATCTTTTTCTGTTAATTTTGATTCAAATATATAGCAATTATTTATAACCATATCAAATTCTGTCGCTTTTTTTTCTTTATTATTAGATTTCTTCAATTTATATTTCACACCAAAGTCAATATTATTAATTCTCCCTGTTCCTAATAAATTTCCCATTCCTTTCCATTTTGGAAGGTCAGGATGTGCAAATATGCTCATAAGCAACGCATCCGAACTATTAGATGATTGAAGTTCACAATGACCTTTAACTTGCGGATGTTTCTTTTTCAATCTTTTATTCCATTTAGTGTTATTAATTATTGCACTGTAACTATTAGAAAATAAATTGTTTTGTATTTGGTTAAATAGTATTGCTGAATTGTAGCGGATAAAAAGGAATTTATTACTATTGGAATAATTTTCAGCAAAATTTGTTAATTCTTTTCTAAAATGTTGAGAATTCATTTTTCATATTATTATTTTTTCAAAAGCAATTGTAAATTATTTATTTTTTTCTCTTGTTTAATCCATATCGGAGTTGCTCTGACTATAAATTCACGGATATCATAATTTTTATAGAATTCCGGTTTGGTTAAATAAGGAATCCCCTTTATGTCGCACTTATCAGTTATTTGAATGCATTTTTCTAATAATCTGCTTCTGTTTGTACCTTTGACAATAACTAAATTATCTTTTGTTTTTGAACTGATTATATGAGCATTCTTTTCACACTCTTTTATAATTTTTCCCCTTTCATTCTTTTTAGTCCAGTCATACACTTTATCTACTTCAAAAAATCCGAAAATGAAGCATTGTTTTTCATAAGATTTATTTACAAAATACCCTCCCATATAAAAAACAAGCAAATCATTTTTTCCTAACTTAAGCAAAGCACTTCTTTTAGGATTTTTAACTTCCCCGTATGTGAATGTTTCAAATTCAGGGTCAAAATGAATTTTTTTATCTTTGATTTTTTCAGGCAAATATTCACTCAAAGGTTTACCTTTACTACCTATTAAATTTCTGAATGTACGTTTTTCTTTTTTTTCAATATCTTTTTTATCTTTATAATAAATCGGAATATATTCAAAAGTAAAATCCTTAAAAACAGGTGAAAGTGCATTATATCGGCTGTCAATTCCTACACGAAGAAGTAGAATTTTCATTACTTTTCTAATTCAATATTTTCAATAAATTTATTTGAAGTCCATTTTTTTCCATAGGCACCTTGTGTAAATTTTTTTCTTTCCGGATGGTTCACTACTATCATTTTTTCATTATATATAAAACTATTTTCGTTATTACCTAATAAATAAACCGAATATTTTCCATTATAATAACTATGAATATCAAAATACCAGGAATGTATATGGACATGTTCATTACATGGTGGATAATAATTACAGGGATTTACTTGAGATTCAATATCTTTTATATCTATCTTATCAATTTTTGGTTCAAACAAATCACCGAATTTATTTTTTCGTGCTGACTTAGATATTTTTGTATCTTCGTCTAAATTTTTCCATAAATCAAACATACTTTCAAATGCTTTTTTTATCTTCATAAGATAAACCAAATAAGCAGAATTTTCATCTTTATAAAGTAAACCAGCAATCCATTTATTTTCCCAATTCTCTGGATTTTCTTCTGCTGTCCTCATCATATGTTTACAGGTGCATAATGTTATGTAATTTCCCTGCCAATTTGGAGCACAACCATTTTGTATAAATTTTTTATCGTTAAGTTGTATTGATGAAAGTAAATATGTTCTTAAATTGATTTCATTTTCATCGGCTTCCTTGTTTAGAATATCTTTTATGTTTCTTAAATTCTTATTCATATTAGTAAAAAGTATTCCTGACTTTGGAAATACTTGAAATTCATAATCTTCTTTACAGGGATTGTAATTATTTGCAGACATAATTTTTTATTTAATTAATAATTACAAAAGTTTGACTTTATTATTCCCATTCTTTCGGTTTTGTTATTATTTCACCATTTTTCATTATAATTGTTTCAGGGAATTGGGAACTTTGTAAATGTTTCTCTTTCATTTTCATATAACTATCGGCACTTTGTTTTAATGATTCAGAGCGACCGCCTAATGGTAGAATCACAGTTATTTGTTTATCCGGAAAAGTTTCTTTCACGGTTTTTATTGAAGGAATTAAATCACTATCCCCTGAAATTAGAAACGCTTTATCAAACTTATCCTGAATTGCAAGTTTAAAAAGATACAATGCCATATTTACATCTGTTTGTTTTTCTTCATAACTTGAATAACTTTTGTGACATATTCGGCATTTTCTTGTTTTCTTCTTAAATTCTCCGCGAACTATTTTTACCCCTGCGTTTTCTAACGCTTTTATATATATTTTATGTCGTTTAACTTTATCCTTGTTCCAGATAGCAAGGGCAGTAAACCAATAAACGTCTATCAAATCATCTTTTTTTGCAATGTAACATTGAGCAAGTCTATAGTAATTTAACCATTTGTATTTGTTATAAGCAGGATTATTAAGAAGTGCATGGTATAAATTAAACCCGTCAATAAAAAAAATTATTTTATTCATATTCCCTCATAAAATAAAAAACCCGAGTCCACAGGGATCTCGGGGCCAAATGAACACGAAGTTCATCTGGGATTATGTTTAAAAATATACTATTAATTGAAATATTACAAGTCAATATTTGATTATTTTTTTCTTCACCCATAATTTACTGCTGTTTGCATTCCTGCTTATCTAGACAAAATTTATAATTCATATAAGTTTTCCTTCGAAAGCTTGTTTTAGAATACTTTGTTTCAGGAATTCGGCTTGTGTCAATGCAGTCTTTACAGTTTCTTCAATTTTGTCACAGACAGATAATCGTGATTCGATTTCTTCAACTATAATTTGTTGCTCTAATAAATTAGGTATATGTGTAACTACTTTATAGAGTTTTGCACCAGATATAACAGGTTGAGCTGTACTAACTGATAATTTATTTAAATTCAAATTTGAAAACAGATAATATAAAAATTTCATGTTATAACTATTTAAATTAAATTCACATACTAATGCATTATCAGTTATCCAACTTTTTGGTTTAGTAATATGAACAACTCCACATTTCGCCCCTACTCTTCCTATTATTAATTTTGACTCATTATACATATATTTATTATGATGACCCGAAATTCCATTACCTCCATAAACCGGATATTTTCCGTTTACCTTCATTTTTGATGAAGTTAATCCTTTACCACTACTTACTTTTAAAAAATTTCCAAGGAACATAGATTTCCATCCTTTGGGAATTTGAGATTCCGAAACAAGTTCGGAATAACAGGAGTATAATGATGATTCATCATTCATAATTTCTGATTCGCTATTTTCATATCTCCATTTTTGAGTCAGTTTTCCCGTGAATGCAACGTGGAGAACTGCTTGACGGTATGTTTTCAATTGTTCCTGAACTTTTTTTAATACCTCTATCCCGCTGTCAAGCTCACTGAATAACTTTTCAATTTTTTTCACTAATAATTTCTGAATAATTTGTTGAGGAATTGGAATATTAACTATATTAATAAAATTTGGACTAATACCTCCTTGTGCAGCTCCTCTAAAGTCTTTTAGTATCTGATCCTTTCCATTTTTTGACCATAAAATATAAAAAATCCATTTTGATACTACATCTGATTTTACTCTTATTATAAAAACATGTTCATTTACGACAGCATAATTGTAAGGAAAATCACTTGAAATATAGCTTGTTTTTCCAGTTGTAGCCCCATCTTTTACTATTACAATATCATTTTGTCTTATTATTCCTTTATTCATTTTATCAGCAAATTCTTTCGGAACAAACTTCAAATTATTTAATGAAAAACCACCACCATAATTTAAATGTTCTGCACCTATACTTGGAATACCTTCTTTTATATTTTGTACTCCGCCTTTCGGTCTTTTACCACTTTCAATATTTTCTAATAAATCCTTCAGTTTCTTCCATTCCCATCCTTCAGGCAGTTTTTTTAATTCATCATTCATAATTCATCATTTGTAAATTATTCATTCATTAAGAATTCATAATAATTTTCTATATTGATTACTTTTTCTGTTTCCAATTCATATTTTTCAGAAACAATTTTTAAAAAATCAAAAACTACTAATTTTTAAAAATCTGATACTTTAATAACAAATTATTATGATATACTTATGATCTAATATAAATATTCATAATATCGTGATTTTATATTAGCAATTTATTATATTTTTATGCTTATTCTAAAAAAATTGATAATTAGTAATTCGTATAGCATTAGAATAACAAACAAGAAATTTAGAATAAATGATTAAAAAGGAGATTTAATATAAAAAGTACGTCATTTTAAAGTACTTCAATTAAAAAGGCATAAAATCCGGATTTTGGAACTCTATATTTTGTTAGACTTTTATCTACTATTTTTAATATATTTGTTTTTTTGTAATCTACTCTTGGTTCAATATTTTTTTTTATTTCACTTTTAACATCTTTAAATACTGGTTTTATATATTGACTCGCCCTCCGTAAATTTTTAAGTTCAATATTAAAATCTAATTTATTTTTTAAATATTTTCCATTAGATTTATTCTGCTTTATTAATTTCCCTTGTTCATTAATGAAAGTTTTATGTAACTTATTTTGTACTACATATAAAAGAAAATATTTTCTTTTCGTTGTTTTAAATTTAGTATCTTTTCTTAAATCATTAAGCCTTCTTAAATCATCTTCTATTCTATTCACTTTTCTTTTTACCTCTATGACCATTACATAACGCTTAGAATAATATTCTGATTTTTTTTTTATTTGTTGATTTTTTAAGAAGGACAATATCAGCTCTATCTTTGTTGTTGTTTTGATTTTTTTTAAACAATTTTTTGTACTGCACTTCGCTTTCGATTACAAATTTAGTCTTATTGATATATGAATATAACAACTCAATTACTTTGGCAACAATTGAAGATTCCCATAAATCATAATTTTTTATAAGTTGTTTCTTGTAAGCAATCCAATAAACAAGTGGTTGCAATGTACTTGTTATCCATTTTTCATATTCGTTAATAGAATTTTTATTATTCATTTTTTTATGTACATTAATTTAAATTATTTAATTATAAAAATAATATATCTAAAATAACAAATTTTTCAATTAAATTATTTATCTTTATTTCCCTCCATAATTTATGATAATCTGATTATGCAGCAAGATGCTCATTTAATTTATTTAAGATGACATCTACTTCTTTTCCGAACAGTTTAAAGAATTTTCCGAGTCCGCCTTTACTGTCGAAAGGAGCTAAATCAAAATCGTCTTTTTCTATGTGAAATGATGTTTTTATGTGGTCTCTAATCATACGCAGCCATACTATTTGTTCTTCCGTAAATTTCGGTGCTTTGGTCGTATGAAACTGCATTACCCATAACTGAAAATTCCTGTCCACTACTTTATCATATGGAATTAATATTTTGTCAATTCCAAGTACTTTCCGAATAAGCGAGACAAGTGCAATCAACTCGTTCTTGGGTGCATTTGATTTTGTTTCATCGAATTGCTGATATGCCTGCCAGATACGCAAAGGAATTAACGACGGCTTATCCGATTTCATCTTCTCGTATAATTCTTTAATCATCTTATATGTTAGTTCCCTGCGGCGGTACGGCTGACTGTAAAAAATCTGAAGTGCGGTTATTTCATTTTTGTTTTTCTCTATGTACTCTTTGAAGTCACTTATTAATTGATTTGCATTCTCCTTTGATTCGAAATCCCATCCTTCATCTTCAACTTCATCAGGATTTATTGTGTCTATAATCTGCTCGTGTTTTTTCCTGACGTTTTCAATGTATTCATTAAGTTCACCTGTGAAAGTTGATGCTGCCTGTTTTTGAAGTTTTGCGTGTACTTCTTTTATTTGCTTTTCGGAAGGATTTTCTGAATCCGACAGATTATATTTTATTTTTGCTTCGGATTCTATTACATCGGGATTGTATGCGTTAAAAAGCTCTTTTATGACTGCACTTATTTTCTTTCCCTTTGCCTTCTTAATAAATTCTTTTTGCTCCTTTTCTGTAATTTGCTTGCTGAGTCGTGCAAGCCTGTTCCCAAGCGATAGATAAAGGTCTTCTCCTCTTACTCCAACTGTAATTGCATTTAATAAATCTTTTAAAGGTACAGTGTGTTTTCTCTCAAGTGGTCTGCTGTCGGTTTTAAGGGATTTGCTGACACCTATTGCATCAATTATTACGAAATGGTCTTTTGTCCAGACTGCTGAAGGGGTCACTTTCCGCAGGTCATCAAGTGATATGATACGCGTTCCGCGTCCTTTCATCTGCTCAAAATAGTTCCTGCTCTTTACATCTCGCATAAAAATCAGACATTCAAGCGGACGAACATCTGTACCCGTTGCAATCATATCAACTGTTACTGCAATTCGCGGATTAAATTCATTTCGAAATTGTGCAAGTATTGATTTCGGGTCTTCTTCTGTTCGATAAGTTATTTTATTGCAGAATTCATTCCCTTCGGCAAATTCCTCTCTTACGATTTGTATTATGTCATCTGCGTGACTGTCTGTTTTTGCAAAAATCAAAGTTTTTGGAACTTCTTCGCGACTGGGAAATATCTTCGGAAGCCGATTTTTAAATGTCTTAATTATAGTGCGAATCTGGTCGGGGTTTACTATTTCATCGTCAAGTTGCTTTGCTGTATATTCTATATCATCATCAAGTTGTTCCCATCGCTTCTTTCGTGTAAGTTTTTCCCTTTTATCAATGTATTCACCTTTCCAGATTTTTGCTCCTTTTCCCGTAATTTTTGTATTTATTAAATATACATCATACCCGACATTGACACCGTCTGCTACGGCTTCCTCGTGAGTGTACTCGCTTACTATATTCTGATTGAAAAATCCGAAAGTGCGGTTATCGGGAGTGGCTGTTAATCCGATTAAAAATGCATCGAAATAATCGAGAACCTGCTTCCATAAATTGTATATTGAACGGTGGCATTCATCTATTACAATAAAATCAAAAAATTCTATGGGAATTTTATCACTGTAAACTACAGGTACGGGTTCTTTCGGCTGCCAGATTCTTTCACCGGGATTTTCTTGCTCGGCAGATTCCTCAAGTTCTTCTTCCTTTAAAATTGAATAAAGACGCTGTATTGTGCTAATGCAGATATGACTGTCGGATGGTATGTATCTCGAATTCAAACGCCGTACATTATATAATTCCGTGAATTTTCTGTTATCATCCTGCGGAATGTATGCCATAAATTCCTGCTCTGCCTGTTCACCGAGATTCCTTGTGTCAACAAGAAATAAAATCCTTTTTGCATCGGAGAATTTCAACAAGCGGTAAATGGAAGTTATGGCAGTGTGTGTTTTACCCGAACCCGTAGCCATTTGAATTAATGCACGCGGACGATTATCTTTAAATGATTTCTCGAGATTTCTTATTGCCCGTACCTGACATTCTCTAAGCCCTTGAGAATAAAGATACGGCAGTTTATTAATTCTGGTTCTTAAAGAACTTTCCTTTCTTTCCCATTCCAGTAATGTTTTAGGACGGTGAAAAGTAAATATTTCCCTCGAGCGGGGTTTTGGATCTTTGAAATTAATAAACCTTGTAATTTCTCCTGTACTAGTATATACATATGGAAGAGGTTCATTGCTAAGATATTTTAATTTGCTTTTTGAATAATGAGTTGACTGTTCTTCGTGAATTATTAGATGATGTCCTTCCACTTCCTTTTTTGCTTCGATTATTCCAACAGGATTCTGCTCTACAAATAATACATAATCAGCAGGACCTATATCTGTCGGATATTCTCTAACCGCTACACCTGTTCCTGCTGATAAATCAATTCTGCTTCTGTCCTGAATAATCCATCCGCATTGTTTTAGCTGAGCATCAATGATGTCTCTTGCTCTTTCCTCAGGAGTTTGATTTATAAAACCTTCCTGTATCACTTTTAAAATCAGTATATTAAATTACATTAAATATATGTAAAATTATTTACAAAGAAAATTAATTAGTTAATCTTTTTCAATTTGTATTAGATTTTTCTATTTGTTAGAATATACAGTAATATATTGTTTAGATATAATTATATTTCAGAACAAATTATTTTTTTAAAATTTGAAAATTGAATTCAGTAAGTTTTTACGAGCATAGAAAGCCCGGGATATTGAGCCGTGACCCGGTCCCTTAGTGCGGGCTTGTATCCATTTGCCGTCTTTTCCTGTTAGAGCAGAAAAACCTTTATTTATAAGTTTTTTTCTGATAAATTCGTAATCTTCTTCAATTTCTTTTATCAGTTTTTCGTCTTTTAAAAACTCAAAGGATGTTACTTTTAATAATTCAGATTTTTTAATATTTTTACCGTACCAGCTTACAGCACAGAAAACAATTGATTTTAATTTTCGCCAGCAATGACTTTTGTAAAATGAAGTATTTTTTAAATCAATAGGGTTTATCATTGTTATCGCCATTGTTTCTTTCGGCTTATAAATACCATCTTTGATAATATATGATGTTGATTTTAATTCGAAATCTAAACCGTTTGGAGAAGGTATGTTATCAGTTGAAAGACCGGCAAGACGTTCAAGAGTTAGACCTTTCCATCCTTTGTTTTGTTTACCATTTTTGTATATCGTAATCCCATGTTTTTTGGCGAGCACGGATAAATCCTGCCCAGTGTACTTTTTAAGGTTACTTATTGCGGTGAGTTTTGTAATCACTTAATTAATGTTAACTGTGATTCATTCATTCTTGTTATTTCGTTGTATCGTGAGATTGCTGTTTTGATGTATTTTTCATCGTATTCTATTCCGATGAATTTTCTGTCGCCTATTATTTTTGAAGCAATGCCTGTCGTTCCGCTCCCGCAAAAAGGGTCAAGAATTATCGAATTCTTATCCGTCGAAGAAAGTATAATTCTTCTTAGCAATTCAACAGGCTTTTGAGTCGGATGTTTACCGAATTTTTTTTCTTCCGGCTTTGGTGTTCCGATTACCCAAACGGAACGCATTTGTTTATTATTTTTCTTAACAAAATCGTTTGGGAAATGCCCCTCTTTCATCATTTTGTAATCAAAATAATGTTTCGCTTTTTTATCTTTTCTTGCCCAAAGCAGTGATTCGTGACTTGCCGTGAAGAAACGACAACTCAAATTTGGTGAAGCGTTTGGTTTGAACCATGCAATGTCGTTTAAAATATGAAATCCTAGTTTTTGTAATAAATATCCGCATTGGTAAATACTGTGATATGTACCGCTTATCCAGATTGTTCCTTCCGGTTTCAGTATTCTCTTGCATTCCGATATCCATGTTTCGTGAAATTTTAAATCTTCATCAAATCCATTGCTGCTGTCCCATTTCCCCTTGTTTACTGATACCATCCTTCCTGCATGACAGGTGAATCCGTTATTTGATAGTTTATAAGGCGGATCTGCAAAAATCATATCTACGTAATTGTCCGGAAAACGTGAAATTACAGCAAGACAATCGGCATTATATAAGCAGAAATCACTTGTTATAAATACGGGTGTAAGATTTGATTTTTCAACTGATTCGTACTTTTTTACATAACTTACAAGAGAATCGAAAAATTTAAAATCACTTTGTTTGGAAATTTTGTATGAAAAGGATTTTTTTTTCATAAACTGTGAAATATTTGATAATGTTTTGTTTTATGTATAAAATATTTTACTTTCCCTCAATAAAAATCATTAATTTGATTTTAAAAATCAATGATTATATTTGTTATATATTCAAAATTACGTACAAAATAATATAAAAATTTTTAACATCTTAATAATTTTTTAAATAATCCGTTCATTCCATTCTTGCAACTAATGTTGAATTGAAATATAGGTTTAAAATTAGTAACTTTAATGATTTGGAATTAAATATTTTACTATGAACAGAACGACAATTTTAAAAAGCAAATTTGAAGAGTTAAAAATTGACGCATTTTTTGTGACAAATATATTAAATGTCAGGTACTTAACAGGATTTTCCGGAAGTGCGGGATTAGCGGTAATTACGAAGAAAAAAAATTATTTTATTACTGATTTCCGGTATCAGATTCAGTCAAAAAAGCAGGTAAGCAAGGATTTTGAAATAATGATATATCCGCAAGGTACGTACGAACACCTTAGAATTATAATAAACAGGCACAGAATAAAGAGGATAGGTGTGGAATCAAACATAATGACGGTTAATGAATTTAACGGGATTAAAAAGGTATTTCCGGAGATAAAGTTTGTACCGTTAAACTCGGTTATAGAAGGCATAATCATCACTAAGAACAAAGAAGAAATAAAGAGTTTAAAGAAAGCCGTGGAAATCACCGATAGAACATTTTCCGAGTTGTTAAAGATAATAAAACCCGGTGTTACCGAAAAAGATATTGCAGCCGAAATTACATACATCCAGATGAAACTCGGCGGCGAAAAAAATGCTTTTGACCCAATAGTCGCAAGCGGCTTAAATAGTGCCCTTCCGCATGCTCAACCTACTGATAATAAAATTAAAAAAGGAGTTTTTGTTACTCTTGATTTCGGAACAGTAGTCGACGGCATGCATTCAGATATGACAAGAACTCTTGTAATCGGAAAAGCAAATAAAAAACAAAAAGATATTTATAACATAGTCCTCGATGCCCAGCTTAAAGCACTTGAAAAAGTTAAAGCAGGAATCTCTGTAAAACAGCTCGATTCCTATGCGAGAGATTACATCGCTTCAAAAGGATACGGCGACAATTTCGGACACGGACTCGGACACGGACTCGGTTATTATATACATGAAGGTCCGAGAGTGAATCCAAAAGGCGAATATGTGCTTGAGGTGAATAACATAATTACAATCGAGCCCGGTATATATATAGAAGGATTCGGCGGAGTAAGAATTGAAGATGACGTTATCGTTAAGAAACAGGGCTGCGAAATCCTTAATATCTCTGCTAAAGAATTAATAGAACTGTAAACTGAAAATTTGCACAAAGTACTTATAATATCATATTACTTCCCTCCGTTCGGAATGGGCGGGGTTCAACGAACAACAAAATTCGTTAAGTACCTCCCGAAATATGACTGGAAATGTTATGTCCTTACAACTACTCCAAAAACTTTCTATGCTAAAGACGATTCCCTGCTTGCTGAACTCGACCGCAATAATGTACAAATCTTAAGAACGAAAATCAGAAGTGCAAAAAATCTGCTCAACTATGCTAAAGTTACTCCGCTCCCGAAAGAAAAATTCAGAAAATTTCTCAGTAAAGCTGCTCAGGTCTTTTTGCTGCCTGATTCCAAAATTCTTTGGAAAAAGAAAGCACTGAAACTTGCTAAAGAAATTATCGAAAAAGAAAAAATTGATTTAATCTATTCCACAGCACCTCCCTATACGGATTTTTTGGTCGGACTCGAACTTAAAAATAAATATAACATTCCTCTGGTGATTGATTACAGGGATTCCTGGATAGATTGTCCCTATAATTTCTACCTGACTCCCGTGCATAAGTCCCTGAATATCAAACTCGAAAGAGAAGTCCTGAAACATTGCGATAATATTATTACAATCAACCGGAGAATTAAGGAATTAATCGTTGAACGATATCCGAATGTAAAATATAATGATGTTACTATTCTGCCGCAGGGATATGATGAAGAAGATTTTATAAAAGCAAATCATAACCTGCCGAGAACAAACAGAATGAGAATAACTTATTCCGGAAGTTTTTTGAATTTTATGACTCCGAAATATATGCTCGAAGCATTGAAAATGATTTTCGAAAAATTCCCTGAATTAAAAAGGGAAATTGAACTATGCCTCGTTGGTGTGCTTTCGAAAGAAAATATGAACATGATTGCAAAATCAGGGTTCAGAGATAATGTTACAACGACAGGATATATTGACCATCTGGTCAGTATAAAATATTTAATTGCTTCGGATATCTTATGGCTGATGATTGGAAAAAATAAAGGGTCGGAAATGATTTCGACGGGAAAACTTTTTGAATATTTCGGTGCGAGGAAACCGATTCTCGCTACTATCCCCGACGGTGTGGCTAAAAATGTTTTAAAAAATTACGGTGCTTATAAAGTATGCGAACCGGATAATCCTAAAGAAATTGCCAAGCTTATTCTTGAGTTTTACAAGCTATATAAATCAAAAGAACTTCCTGTGCCCGATGAGGAATTCGTACAACACTACAGCAGGGAATCGCTTACCCAGCAGCTGGTAAGGATGTTTGAATTTTTAATAAACATAGAAACACAATTTGAAACGAAAGGTATAATATATAACGAATGAATATTCTTGTTACAGGCGGTGCGGGTTTTATAGGTTCCCATATTACGGATGAGTATATTAAGAGAAATCATAAAGTGGTTGTAGTTGATAATCTCTCGACCGGCAGTATTGAAAACGTAAATAAAAAAGCGGTTTTTTACAAAACCGATATATGCAAAGATAATCTCGGACGTCTGTTGGAAAAACATAAAATAGAAGTAATAAATCATCACTCTGCACAAATTGATGTAAGGAAATCGGTTGAAAAGCCGGTGTTTGACCTGCGTGTGAATCTTGAAGCAACGGTTAAATTACTGCAGGCGTCGATCAAATATAATATTAAAAAATTCATTTTTGCTT
>VGWA01000063.1 GCA_016873795.1 Ignavibacteria bacterium | reverse complement strand
GAAAATAATGTCATGTTTACCATAATATATATATTTATTTTGTAAAATATAAAAATATGGTTTTTAATCTAATTTTTCAGGAATTTTTTTATAATCTTTAGTAAGTTATTTTGGACAGATGTGACATCTGAATGTCCAATCAACTCTATTTATCAGTTTAATTTATTAATAATATTTCATATTTTAAGATATAAAATTAAAGGAGTTTTGTAAAATGGAACGGCAAAAAATTACAATTGACGGGAATGAAGCCGCTGCTTTTATTGCCCATCAGACTAATGAAGTAATAGCAATTTATCCTATCACACCCTCATCCAATATGGGAGAGTGGGCGGATGCTTGGTCGGCAGAAAGCAGAAAAAATATCTGGGATACTGTACCGACGGTTGCCGAGATGCAGAGTGAAGGTGGCGCTTCAGGAGCAGTCCATGGAGCATTGCAAAGCGGTGCCCTTACAACAACTTTCACTGCATCGCAGGGACTTCTTCTAATGATTCCGAATATGTTTAAAATTGCAGGGGAGTTAACATCTACAGTTTTTCATGTTTCGGCACGAACAGTTGCATCTCATGCTCTTTCGATTTTCGGCGACCATAGCGATGTAATGGCAACCAGACAAACAGGTTTTGCTTTAATTTGTTCAGGCTCGGTGCAGGAAGTGATGGATTTTGCTCTAATTGCACAAAAATCCACTCTTGAATCAAGAGTACCTTTTTTACACTTTTTCGATGGTTTCAGAACATCTCATGAAGTATTGAAAATCGAACAGCTGACTACTGAAGATATGAAAGCAATGCTTGATAATAAATACACAGAAGACCACAGGAAAAGAGCAATGTCTCCTGATAGACCATTCATCAGGGGAACTGCGCAGAATCCCGATGTATTTTTTCAGGCAAGAGAAACCGTTAACCGATTTTATTTTAAATGCCCTGATATTGTACAAAATGCAATGAATAAATTTTTTGAAATTACAGGCAGAAAATATAATTTATTCGATTACTTTGGCTCCCCGGAAGCGGACAGGATTATTATTACAATGGGTTCGGGTGCAGAATCTGCGGAGGAAGCAGTTAACTTTATGAATGAGAAGATGAATGAAAAAATCGGAATGATAAAAGTAAGGCTGTACCGACCTTTTTCTGCTGAACACCTTATAAAAGCAATACCAAAAACAGTTAAAAAGATTGCAGTTCTTGATAGAACAAAAGAACCGGGAAGCTATGGTGAACCTTTGTTTATTGATATTCTGGCTTCGATATCTGAAAGGATGAACACGTCGAATCCACCTTTTGCCGAAATGCCAAAAATTATCGGAGGAAGATACGGGCTGTCCTCAAAGGAATTTACACCGGCAATGGTGAAAGCTGTATTTGATGAACTTAAAAAAGATGAACCAAAACCAAGATTTACAGTTGGAATTCACGATGATGTTACTCACCTTAGTCTTGATTATGACGAAGATTTTTCGACCGAAGGAGAAGATGTATTCAGAGGTCTTTTTTATGGACTTGGTGCTGATGGAACAGTAGGTGCAAATAAAAATTCAATTAAAATTATAGGAGAGGAAACAGATTTCAACGCACAGGGATTTTTTGTTTATGATTCTAAAAAATCAGGTTCGACAACAATTTCACATCTTAGATTCGGAAAAAAACCGATTAAATCAACTTATTTAATTAGAAAAGCTAATTTTGTTGCCTGTCATTTATTCGTTTTATTGGAAAAATTTAATGTTCTTGAAAATATAATTGAAGGCGGTACTTTTTTATTAAACAGTCCTTTCGGGCCCGAGGAAGTTTTTGATAAACTGCCTAAACATGTTTGCAAACAAATTATTGATAAAAAACTTGATTTTTATGTTATTGATGCTTTCTCTGTGGCAAGGGAAACAGGAATGGGCGTACGAATTAATACTATTATGCAAACCTGTTTCTTTGCTATTTCCGGGGTTCTTCCGAAAGATGAAGCAATTGCAAAGATTAAGGAATCTATCAAAAAAACTTATGGTGCAAAAGGCGATGAAATCGTAAGAAAAAATTACGAAGCTGTTGATAAAACATTAGCAAATCTGTTTAAAGTTGACCCCGCAAAGTTTAAGATAAGCAATATAGCCCTGCCTCCATTAGTGTCTGATAAAGCACCGGATTACGTAAAGAATGTGCTTTCAAAAATTTTTGAGGGAAAAGGAGATTATATACCTGTAAGTGATATGCCTGTTGACGGTACGTTTCCGTCTGCTACAACGCAGTGGGAAAAAAGAAATATTGCTCAGGGCGTTCCTGTTTGGGATCCTGAAATTTGTATCCAGTGCGGGAAATGCGTAATAATCTGTCCTCATGCTTCAATAAGGGCAAAAGTTTTCAGTGAGTCTGAGTTAACTTGCCATGGCGAAGTGCCGCCCACTTTCAAATATACTAAGGCAAAAGGCAAGGAATTCTCGGAAGGAGAGCTTTACTCTTTGCAGGTTGCAGTTGAGGATTGTACAGGCTGTGCTCTATGCTTTGAGATATGTCCGGTAAAAAATAAGAAGGAAGTAAAACTAAAAGCCTTAAATATGGCTCCGCAGCTACCTTTAAGAGAACCGGAAAGAATTAATTATGATTATTTCCTGAAATTGCCCGATTATCCGAGGAGTAAGGTTTCCGTATCTTCGATAAAAGGTAGTCAATTATTAAGACCTTTATTCGAATATTCCGGTGCTTGTGCCGGGTGCGGAGAAACTCCGTATGTAAAACTTGTTTCGCAGTTGTTTGGAGACAGAGCTATAATTGCGAATGCTACAGGATGCTCTTCTATTTACGGTGGCAATCTTCCGACAACTCCCTGGGCAGTTAATGCGGAAGGCAAAGGTCCTGCATGGTCTAATTCCTTGTTTGAAGATAATGCTGAATTTGGTTTTGGTATGAGACTTGCTATAGATAGACACAATGCATTTGCGAAAGAACTCTTGCAGAAATTATCTTCTAAAATTCCCGGAGAAATTGTTTCGGGAATTTTAAATGCTGACCAGTCAAATGAAGAAGGAATATATGCTCAGCGGCAAAGAGTTGAAAAGTTGAAAGAAACATTAAAAAATATTAAAGAACCGGAAGCTGAACTCCTCTTACCAATAACTGACTATCTTGTTAAAAAATCTGTCTGGATCATGGGAGGAGACGGATGGGCTTATGATATAGGATTCGGAGGACTCGATCATGTTCTTGCATCCGGAAAAAATGTAAATTTACTGGTACTTGATACCGAGGTATATTCTAATACCGGCGGTCAGATGTCAAAAGCAACCGGATTGGGAGCAGTAGCTAAATTTGCAGCATCGGGAAAGCCAACACCCAAAAAAGACATGGGCATGATGGCTATGAGTTACGGCTATGTCTATATTGCCAAAATCGCTATGGGATATAACGATACTCAGACATTAAGAGCCATTATTGAAGCAGAATCTTATGACGGACCTTCATTGATCATTGCCTATTGCCATTGTATAGCCCATGGTATTAACATGGAAAAAGCACTTGATGCTCAAAAAGCAGCGGTTGAATCAGGATATTGGCCTATTTATAGATATGACCCGCATCTTATCAAGGAAGGGAAAAATCCCTTGAAACTTGATTCGGGTGATCCTAAAATTACTTTCAAAGACTATGCATATAGAGAAACACGATATAAAATGTTAACCAAATCAATGCCGGAACATGCGGAAAGACTTCTCAAACTTGCGCAGGAAGATGTGAATGAAAAATGGAAACTATATAAACATCTTGCTTCAAAAAACGGCAAACAATAAATAAAAAATAAACAATAAAAACTAATTACTAACAACTAAATTATGGACTTATCAACTAATTTTATGGGATTGAAGCTGAAGAATCCTATAATTCCTTCTGCTTCACCATTGTCATATAATATAGACTCGGTTAAAAAACTCGAGGACGCCGGTGCATCAGCGGTCATTTTATATTCCTTATTTGAGGAACAAATAGAACATGAAACCGGTGAATTAGATCATTATCTTATGCAGGGTACGGAAAGTTTTGCGGAAGCGTTAAGTTATTTTCCTGAAATCAGTGACTTTAAAACCGGTCCGGAAGAATACTTAAAATACATTCAAACACTTAAAAAAACAATAGATATTCCGGTTATTGCAAGTTTAAACGGTGTTAGTGAAGGGGGGTGGATGAAATATGCCTCTTTGATGGAAGAAGCCGGCGCTGACGGTATAGAACTTAATATTTATTATATTCCGACTAATATTAATATAGATGGGAATGCGATTGAAAATTTGTATATTAAAAATTTAAAGGCTGTTAAGTCACTTGTTAAAATACCTGTTGAAATGAAGTTGAGTCCTTACTTTACGTCTATGTCTAATATTGCAAAAAAACTCGACGAAGCCGGAGCTGACGGACTTTTGTTGTTTAACAGATTTTATCAGCCTGATTTTGATTTGGAAAATTTGGAGGTTGTACCAAATCTTGTTTTGAGCTCAAATTGGGAGATGAGACTCCCGTTAAGATGGATTGCCATTCTATTCGGGAAAGTTCAGGCTAGCCTTGCGGCAACAAGTGGTATCCAAAACCACCTCGATGTTTTAAAAGTAATCATGGCAGGCGGTGATGCGGCTATGATTGCTTCTGAATTGTTAATTAAAGGACCCGAAAGAATAAGTGAAATTTTAAAAGATATGGAAAAGTGGATGGAAGAAAAGGAATATGATTCGATTTCACTTATGAAAGGAAGTATGAGCCAGCGCTCGGTTGCTGAACCGGCAGCATTTGAACGGGCAAATTATATGAAAACTCTTTATAGCTATAACAAGTAATTATATTTTATTCTCCGCTTAACTTTAGTAAGAAATAGTGCTGCAGTTCGCTATTTGATTTTTAAAATTGACCTGACTTTAATTTGGTAAATCTTGATTATTAAATATTTTTGATTTTTTTTAATCCGTTTTTATTATTAATTATTATTTTCCACTCTTCAAATTTCACACCTCCTGTTTCTTTACAAAAGTCAGGTATTTTATAATTAATTTCGGGATGCTTCTCTTTCACTCGCCTATCTTTTTTTATTAATTGTACAATTATCCTGCCCAAGGAAGCCCTTTAAGTTTATCCAAACAGTCTTTTGCTCTTGCCCATCCGGTTTTTTTGCTTGATGTTTTGAATCTGTACAATAAATAATTGTGATTGTTTATATATCCGTAACTAAAAATTAATTATTTAAAACTTATATATGACGAACCCTACAGGCGTGAAATCTTTTTTGTATTTCTGTCTTTGCCTACAATTATTAATTCAGCATTGTTAATTTTTCATTAATTACATTTATTATCTCTGTTTAATCTGTTATTTTTAAGTTATTATATACCGTATTATGAAAAAATTTAATCTCCACTGGCAGATTGCAATTGCTTTTATTCTTGCCGTTTTATTCGGACTATTTCTTACTGATTATGTGGTATATGTTAAATGGATGGGTGAAATATTCCTCCGCGGGCTCAATATGATTATCGTTCCTCTTATTCTTACATCGATTATATCGGGAGTTGTGAGTATCGGTAGCGGTGGTAATCTTGGCAGGCTTGGTTTTAAAACTGCAGTTTATTACATTATAACGAGTTTGTTTGCTATCGTTACAGGGCTTATTCTTGTTAATATTTTTAAACCCGGTGTAGGTATAGATTTAGGTTTAAGACAGGATTTGCAATCACTGCCCGGAACTCAAAAATCCTTTGGTGAAATACTAATCAGTATAGTTCCTACAAATATTTTTTCTGCTTTCTCAGAAGGACAGACAATCTCTATAATTTTCTTTGCAATTCTCTTCGGTTTTTTTATAACGAAAATTGATTCTAAATACAAAGAGAATTTACAGAATTTTTTCGAGGGAGCTTCGGAGGTAATAATGAAAATTACCATCTTTATAATGAAATTTGCCCCGATTGGTATATTTGGAATTATTGCAAAAACAGTAGCAGAACAGGCAGGTGACCTTAATAATTTACTGAATATTGTCGGCCGCCTCGGTATATACATGCTTGTTGTGATTTCCGGATTAGTTATTCATTCTATGATTACACTACCGGCGCTTTTAAAATTTGCAGGCAGGGTAAGTCCTGTTAAACACTTGAAAGTAATGAGTACACCGTTGGTAACGGCATTTTCTACTTCTTCATCTAATGCGACCCTCCCATTGACTATCGATGCTGTTGAACATAAAGCCGGTGTCTCAAATAAAATAGCAAGTTTTACTCTTCCGCTTGGAGCCACAGTAAACATGGACGGAACAGCTTTGTATGAATGTGTAGCCGCTATGTTTATCGCCCAAGCTTATGGTATAGAAATGCATTTTGCACAACAGTTTATTATTGTGTTTACAGCACTTCTTGCCTCCATTGGAGCAGCAGGAGTTCCAATGGCAGGATTGGTTATGATGTCTATTGTGCTAACATCTGTCGGACTTCCTCTTGAAGGGATTGGCTTGATTCTTGCAGTAGACAGATTGCTCGATATGTTTCGAACGACTGTTAATGTGTTTAGCGATTCCTGTGGTGCTGTAATTATTGCTAAAACCGAAAAAGAAAACTTGAAAGTGTAATTTTTAACTTTATTCTTGACTTTAGTTAAATTACATATCTTTTTAAATTTAAATAATATAATATTCCTGACTACCCGGGATTTATTATTATTTTATCATGTATAATATACTATATATTATATGTCATATGTTAAGGGTGGTTACCCTTATTACAATTTTATTAATTTTTATTAATCCGGTAAGTCGGGACTTATTTTATCCGAACTCTCCTGTCGTTTACGCACAAACAATAAACACAAGATTTAGCACGTACTTTTATACCTGGCAAAGATACGATTCCATCGGAGGAAATTCAAAAACCACCCATTTGCGGGGATACCAGAATATGTTATTCGATGTGTCTTTAAAGAAATGGTCATTTAATACTAATTTGCAAATTGAAGAAGATGTTTTCAACAGAAATGCAAGAGGATTCGGTTATCGGTTTTATAATCTGTACATAAAAGGAACTAATTTATTTAATATTCTTGATATTAAATTCGGAAGACAATTTGTTTTTGCAGGAGCAGGAAAAGGTTCTTTGGATGGTGGTTATTTTAAATTGAAACTCGGAAAGAATAAGGAATACCAAATCACCGGGTACGGTGGAGCGTTAACTCCGCTTGATTACTCTTTTAAAAGTTATCCCGCATTAAACCAAAATTATATGATTGGAGGACAGTTCAGATATTATGGAATCAAAGACCTGATGATTTCAGCAAGTTACTATAACAAACACCGTAAACCGCAGCCTTATTATACAATAAGAGCAGATAGTCTCTTTAATGCAAAAACAATTTATATCGATATAGATTCTCCCGCTGATCAAGTGGCAGGTATTGATTTTGATTATGCTTTATTTAAAAAATATAATTTTTTCGGAAAAGCGTACTATGATTTGAATTTAAAAAAATTTCTAAGGGGAGAACTTTATACCAGAATTAATCCGTTTAAAGACTTGAATATTTCTCTTGGTTATAATTATCACGAACCTCAACTAAGCTATAATACGATTTTCTGGGTATTTGATTATATAAAATTTCAGGAAATTGAGTTCGGACTGGATTACCTTTTTAAAAATCGGTTCAACTTTTATGGCAGGGTGTCGGATATTATTTATACCGATGTTAGCGGTTGGAGATTTCAATTCGGAGTTTCTTCTTCATTTTTCGGAATAAATTATACTAAAAACACTAACTATAATGGTGAATCTGATGCTGTTAACGGATATTTTAGTTATGAACTCCTGTCAGACGGGAAACTTTCTGCTTCCCTTATGCTGAATTATTCTAATTATAAACTTTCTGATTATGATGATAACAAAATAAACTCTTTTTCCGGACTTGTTGGTATATCGTACAGACCGGTTAAGTACTTAACATTAGACCTTCAGGGACAGTTTATTACAAATCGAATTTATAAAACAGATACAAGGCTGCTTTTTGGTATCAATTATTGGATGAGACATTTTTTGGGTGACCCGACGGGTCATAAAACAACAAACTTATGAGAACATTTAAAATATATTTTATTTCCGTTTTTGCAATTATAATTTTTATTCCTTTTTTTATCGGATCTTCATCCAACTTTAGTCCTGGCTTTAGCTTTAATTCATCGGGGAAAATCCATCTCTTACCCTTCAAACCTGACATTAGTTCAATTGGAGTAAATTTGAATGATACGATTGTTTATGGCGGGCTTACACGGAATATCATCAAGTATAATCATAAAGTACATATTGAAGATGCCGGTCTCGGTTGTTCCAGGTGTCATTATAAAGCTGCTTCCTCAGATATCTCGGATGATTATATTTATCCCGAAAAAAAAATATGTGCTAAATGCCATAATGTAGCGGATAAAAATGAATGTGTATTATGCCACTTTCTACCTATAAAATCAACTATAAAATTAATGTCTCCCAAAAGAGACATCATATTTTCTCATAAGTTTCACCTTGGGAAACAGATGACCTGTGCTGAATGTCATAAAGATATATCTTCTGTAAAATATGCAAGCGAAAGTCCGGATTATTTTCCAACAATGAAAAGTTGTTTTAACTGTCATGATGGAATCCTTGCTTCGAATGGTTGTGAATCCTGTCATAAAAACCTTACTAACCTTGTTCCTTATGACCATTTGAACTCGAATTTTCTTACAGAGCACAGATATATTTATGATGTTTCATCTGCAAGAAGCGATAAAGAATGTTTGCTATGTCATACTGATAACTTCTGTCAGGTTTGTCATAGTTCCTCTTCATATAGCGGGAAAAATATTAAGTCCGATTTTTATGCTCCCTACCAAACTAAAGAATCAGGTATTAAAATTGAGCGTGCAACACTTCAAAAACTTACTAATATGCATAGTCTTAATTATGTTTATACGCATGGAATAGAGTCTGATTATAAAACATTTGAATGTAAAACCTGTCATGATTATGAATCTTTTTGTTCTCCGTGTCATCAAACAGGAGGAAATATAGTATCCGGGATAGCACCTAAAAATCATCTTCAGCCGAATTTTACTACGATTGGCGTGAATTCCGGAGGGGGATTGCATTCACAGCTTGCCAAAAGAGAAATTGAAAGATGTCAGGCTTGTCACAACACTGACGGTGCTGATCCGGTATGTGTAAAATGTCATTTCGATAATGATGGAATAATCGGTACAAATCCCAAAACACACATTAAAGGATTTTTAAAAGATGATAAAGGTATTTGGCACGATACACAGGGTGCAATCTGTTACGTATGCCATACTGACGGAAATGCTAGACCTTATGGTATTAAAGGTATTGGCTTCTGCGGATATTGTCATAGATAAGAAAATAATAATTAATGTTTAAAAACAAAGATTATATCTTGTCGCAGTTTAGATTAAAAAAAATGTCTGCTTCCAAATCCGATTATATATCTTTGGAAAGGACTGATCAAACAGTTTATTTACCATTTACTATTTATTATTTACTATTTACTGTTTGTTACTTGCTATTTACTTTTTGTTTTTTGGGTTGTTCAAAACTGAAAGATAATATTCCTTTAGCCCCTGTAATAGGCACTCATCCGGAGGGGTGGATAGATGTTAATTCCGAACAATTTCATGGTAGGCATATTGCTTATTATAAATGGAATATGTCGGTATGTAAACAGTGTCATGGTCTTGATTATCGAGGAGGAACTTCCGGAAGTAGTTGTTATACTTGTCATTTAACAGGTCCTGAGAGTTGCAACTTATGTCACGGCAGCAGTCAGGAAATTTATCCTCCCAAAGCGCTCAATGGTAGTTTATCTAAATCGTACATTGGAGTTGGGGCACATAATATCCATTTAAGTCGCGATTCCTCATTAAGATTTACTCGGCAGGTAAGATGTGTTAGTTGCCATATTAAAGTTAATCGTTTTGATGATCCAGGGCATATTGGTGAGGATCCGGATGATATTGCCGAAGTGGTTTTTGATTCTTTATCTATTACACAAACCCAGAACACAATTCCAAATCCTGTTTGGAATAGAATAAGTCGAACTTGTTCCGGAACTTATTGCCACGGATATTTTTATAACGGAAACTTTGAATTGTATTTACAAAACTGGACAGATTCAAGCGGAGTGACCTGCGGTAATTGTCACGGGAACCCTCAAGGAAGTCCCTGTCCTTCAGGAACACACCCTCAAGGATTTTCAAGGAATCAATGTTACTTCTGCCACTCATCAACAATTGATGTCAACGGTCAAATTATAAATAAAAGTAATCATATAAACGGTATAATTAACTATTAACTTTATTGGGAACGTTAACTTTTTCTTGTTTTCAAAGTCCTCTTACATCACTGTCATTCCGAACTTGCCTGACTATAGTTTTCGGAGGTACCCTCTTACATGCCTGCCTTCCTGACTTTAGATAGGACTTTGTGTGTGTCATCTTTTTTCTCGTTCCCAAAACTTGTCCCGGGAACCCGGGAGTTCTATCTGACTTTCGGTTTTGGGAACGAAACAAAAGTCCATTGCAGGAATTTAGTTTTATCAACGACAAAAACTCAGGCTAAATGGAATTAATTGGAATTTACTGTGGTTATTAAACAAGAGAAATTGTTAATTCTTTTTTAAATAATTTTATACTGATGAATGTTGGCATACCTTTAGGAAAAGTATTTATTTACATTGCATTTGTTTCAATATTCATTTCTTTTCTTTCATATCTCTCTATATATATTAGAAAACGCAGATCCTTATTGAGTCAATCATCTGTTAATGATAAACAACCGTCCCGAGTACTCAGGGCAAAATCGGATTTGGAAAAACTAAAGAAAGTAACCCGAAAAGCTCGTCTGTTTTATCACATTTCTTCTATAAGTATCATTGCTTCTTCACTCTTCCTTCTTTATATGTTAATCAGTCATCAGTATCAATATTCTTATGTTTGGGAACACTCGAGTAATGATTTACCATTTTTACTTCTTGTTTCAGCTTTTTTTGCCGGACAGGAAGGTAGTTTTTTATTGTGGACTTTATTTACTGTATTGTCTGGAATCGTTCTTTTAAATTCTCTATCAAAAATTAATTCTCCACAGCAAAAACCTAACTTATTAAAGGGAAAAAATAATACTGAATTTGTATCAGAACTAAATTCAGACTATAATTATGAAGAACTGGTGATGAGTGTATTTACTTTTATTCTTTTTTTCCTGATGCTACTTGTGATTTTAAAATCCCCATTTCAATATATATGGGTTAAGTATCCGAATGAAGTAAGAGAAGGATTTTTTCCGGCGGATGGTAATGGACTGAATCCCATATTGCAAAATTTTTGGATGGTAATTCATCCACCAATACTGTTTATAGGTTTTGCAACGATGTCAGTACCTTTTTCGTTTGCTATCGCATCATTACTAATGGGTGCCCGTCTTGAACAAAAGCCCTGCACTAATTCTGATTCTATCCCTTACCCTGGTTCTGACTTCAGTTTTTTCGGGATTTCGGGAGCAAGATGGATAAATTATGCTTTGCCGTGGCTTATTTTTAGTTCTTTAACCCTTGGTGCGGGAATTATTCTCGGAGGATATTGGGCATATGGGGTGCTTGGATGGGGTGGATACTGGGGATGGGACCCCGTTGAAAACTCTTCCTTAATTCCATGGTTTTTTTCTATTGCGGCAATTCATACAATTTTGTCTCAAAAAACAACAGGGAAATTTCTGATTACAAACTATATACTTGTTATTTTATCATTCCTCTTTGTACTTTATTCTACTTTTCTTACTAGAAGCGGTGTTCTCTCCGAAGCATCTGTTCATTCGTTCACTCAACCGGGTACTGAAGTATATATTGCTTTGATATTATTTATTTTAATTTTTTTCCTGATATCTTTATTTTTATTGCTTGCTCAGTTTAAAAATTTCCTTAAAAGAAGAAAGTTAAAAATCAAAACAACAGAGCAACCTAAAACAATATTATCTCGTGAATCGGGTTTGTATTTAGGAGCATTGATTTTATGTATATCTGCGGTAATTATAATTGCCGGAACAAGCATGCCGATTTTTACTAACAGTGCAGTTGAACCTCCTTTTTATAACAGGATGATGTTGCCGTTTGCAGTGTTAATATTATTGTCGATTGCTTTTGTTATATATCTTGATTGGAATCCACCGCGGATGGATTTTAAAAAGTATCTAAAAAAAATACTCATACCTTTCGTAATTGCAATTATATTAACTGTAATTCTGATGTTTTCGGGAATAAAGAAAATTGATTATATCATTCTTGCTTTTTCTTCTGTATTTGCATTTGTTGTTAGTGTATTAAGACTGATTGAGTTATTGAAGAAATTCCCTCCCGGTCAGAAGAGTCATAAGCTCGGGGCAGTAATTTCCCACATAGGAGTATCCTTGATGTTGCTCGGAATAATAACTTCCGGAGGGTATAGTATTGAAAAAAAATTAACTCTTGAATTATATAAACCAGTAAGCGAATTTGGATATACATTCACTTATATGGGTGCGGAAATGATTCCTGGACCTGACCCCTCAAGAGAGGAAAAGTATAACTTGGTAATAAAGGCTAAACAACTTGTCTCGGGAACCCGGGAAAACGAAGAACGAATAAGTTCCGAACCGATAGTATTAAAACCTGTTGTTTCATTTAATAATGTTATGAATAACCGGATGTTTACTCCCGATATTGCACATTTCCTTACAAAAGACCTTTATATCGAACCTCTCGATGTGATGCAGCCTGAAATGTTTTCCGGTGAAAATATTATTGAAATTAGAAAAGGGGAATCTAAAAGGTTCAAAAATTTTAATATAAAATTCATTGGCTTTACAGGCTCGCCCTCAGGCATGTCTTTAGGAAGTAATAGTCCCGGCGGGGCACCCTCTGAATCATATGAGGATTTATCGGGAGGGATGAGTAAAAATTTTGTTGTTACAGCGATACTGGTTATAGATGATGGAAGAACGATTGATACTTTATATCCTCAAATGAAAATTTCTGATGGTAAACCTTCACATATTCCTGCTCAAATGAAAGAGAATAAGTCTTTTGACTTTATTCTTGCTGATATGAATATTAATCCTATGTCTCAAAGAGCAGACTCATCTGTGAAGTCAAGTATATCTTTAGCCGTAATTGATGTCTCCTCAGGGTTATCTTCTAAAGAATACAATCAACCTGAAGAAACACTTATTGTAAATATTTATATAAAACCATTTATAAATGTGCTTTGGATTGGGACGATACTTATGATTGTTGGCTTTTTCTTTGCTTTATATCATCGCACTAAAGGGACGTCATTTTTGTAGGTGTTTTCAGTTTTTATAAATAAATAATTTATCATTCCTGACTTTAGTTAACATTTATCATTTTTTTATACGTGCTAATTCGTGGCATTTTTTTTATAATTTATCATTTATCATTCCTGACTTTAGTTAACATTTATCATTTTTTTATACGTGCTAATTCGTGGCATTTTTTTTATAATTTATCATTTCTAATTTATCATTTCTAATTTATCATTTTTAATTTTTAATTTATCATTCCTGACTTTAGTTAACATTTATCATTTTTTTATAAGTGCTAATTCGTGGCATTTTTTTTATAATTTATCATTTCTAATTTATCATTTTTAATTTATCATTCCTGACTTTAGTTAACATTTCTAACTGTCTCCGCGTCCTTGCGTCTTTGCGTTTAAATTTTCAATTTTTAATTTAACATTTGAAAAAAACATTTATAATTT
>VGWA01000062.1 GCA_016873795.1 Ignavibacteria bacterium | reverse complement strand
GCACTAAATCTGCCTTGTAAAGCAGTATGTCCGATGCCTGTAATACAGGATATCCTAAATGTCCGTATGTTATCGAAGTAAGATTCATATCTCGTATCTGTTCCTTCAATGACGGATTCTTTTCCAGACGGGCTTTTGTTATTAACATCGAAAAAATTAAAAACAGTTCGGCGTGCTGCTTGATTTTTGACTGCCTGAATATAGGCGATATTTCAGGATTTATACCGGATGCTATCCAGTCAATTACCATCTCTGTCGTATTGTCAGATATTTCCCGTGTGTTTAAGTCGGTTGTTAAACAATGATAATCCGCTATCAGATGATAATTCTTGTATTCACCCTGCAAATTTACCCAGCTTTCCAGTGCACCGGTGTAATGACCGATATGAATCTTTCCCGTCGGTCTCATTCCCGATAATATTACTTTTTTCTTATTTTCCTGCTTTTCCGGCATTATATTTATTTAAACAAAATAACTCTAAAAAAATCTTATTTGCTTTCCGAGGAATCTACTTTTATAAAATAAATTGTTTCTCCTTCTTTAGTCATCCCGTACTTTTCCCTTGCAACTCGTTCGATTTTTTCATCCGAATTTTGAAGTGAATCTATTGTCTCTTTGTATTCTTTCGACTTTTCTTTTTCTTTATTAAGTATTTCTTCGTAATGCTTTAATTCGCTTTCTAACCTGATTTTCCTGATTAATCCCTTGTTTCCGAATATTGTGAAAATAATAAGTACCGAGAGAATTAATGAAAATAATACAAGTATTTTATTGTATTTGATAAATCGTGCAACGGTCCTTATTATGCTTTCTTTTTGCTCTTTTTCGCTGTTTTGGAAACGGTTATCCATTATGCTGATTTTTGTTTATGGAAAAGTTTATTATTGTTTGTACGAGAGTTTTAAAATCCATTCCCGCTGCTTTTGCAGATTTCGGAACAAGCGATGTCTCTGTCATTCCGGGGAGTGTGTTGACTTCAAGACAGTAAGGCAGATTATCTTCCGACAGTATAAAATCCACTCTGGAATAAACACTGCATTCGAGAATTCTGTGTGCCTTCAAAGCTTCATCCATTGTCAGGTTAACGACAGATTCGGGAAGTTCGGCGGGACAGAAATATTCCGTCATGCCTTTTGTGTATTTATGTTCGTAGTCGTAAAATCCGTCAATCGGTTTGATTTCAATTACGGGATATGGTTCATCGCCGATTACCGGAACGGTAATTTCCTTTCCTTTGATGTATTTTTCCAGTACGATTTTATCGGAATAATGAAATGCATTTTCAAGCGAATTCTTAAGTGAATTATCAGATAAATCGTTCATTATTGTCAGTCCGACTGTGCTGCCTTCGTCGTTGGGCTTGATTACCACAGGAAGACCTAATTTTTCATCAATCAGTTTTGCAGTATTTTGCAAGTCTGTATTCTCATTTTTTCTTATGCTGAACCAGTCCGGTGTTAAAATCCCGCCCTGTCTGAACAGCATTTTTGATACATCTTTGTCCAGCGTTAATGCGGATGAAAGAAATCCCGAACCTGTGTATTTAATTCCTCTGATATCCAGTAAACTCTGTATCCTTCCGTCTTCTCCGAATTTTCCGTGCAATCCTATGAAAGCTATGTCTGTGTCGTCAAATAGTCTTGAATTTATGCAATTTAATATGTTTCTGTGTGATTTTTCGTATAATTCCTGTAGTTTTTCGAAAGATGGATGTTCCTTTGAAATTCTGTCTTTGAAAATTTCTTCTTCGGAAACTTCCGTATCTCCGAAAATCGGGTCTGTTACTTTAACATTATGTCCGAGTTCTCTTAATGCTTTCAAAATGCTTCTTCCGGATGAAAGTGACACTTCTCTTTCAGCCGAGAATCCGCCGATTATCAAATTAACTCTCAATTTTTTACATTTATATCTTACAAATATAAACAATATAAATCAGTATTTAAATAATGATTTTTTTCTGAAATATCGTTTTTAAATTCTTTTCGGTAAAAATAATTTTATTTGTTGTAAGCAAACAGCCGATTTAAACGGTCTTCGGCAATATTTGTTAAATATTGACGTTATTTACTGATTTACCTTATTTTTATTAATTATGAAAATAAATTAATTGTGGAAAAAGTATTATATTGACTTTATGTAAATTGAATATTAATATGTAATAAATTGTAAAATTATTGAAACATATTAAGTGATTACTAAAGCTGATTTACATTTACACACTAACTATTCAGACGGTGTTTTCTCGGTTTCGGAAATAGCGGAAAAAACAAAAAAAGCAGGACTCTCGGTAATCTCTTTTACTGACCATGACAACATAGGAGCAGTCGAAGAATTCTATAAATTAAAAATAAAAATCGGTCTTGAAATTATTCCCGGCATAGAATTCAGTGCTGATTTCAAAGGCAAAGAAATTCATATTCTCGCTTATTTTATCGATTATAAAAGCAAAAAACTGAAGGAATTTTTGAAAGCTATGCGGGAAAACCGTATTAAACGCCTTGAACAAATTATTGTTAAACTGAAAAAACTCGGATGTAAAATTGACGGGGAAACATTTTTTGAACAGGCTCCCGAAAATGTCTCACTCGGCAGACCGCACCTGGCGATTCTTATGGTAAATAAAGGTTTTGTGAAAAATTATTTTGATGCATTTAATAAATATCTGGCTGAAAATAAACCTGCATACGTGCAAAAACCTAATCCGAATATAGAGGATACACTTGACTTAATCGAAAGTCTCGGAGGACTCTCGTTCCTTGCACATCCGTCTAAATATCTCAAGAGTATGAATATTGAAGAACTTCTGAAACTGAGGTTTGACGGTGTCGAAATCATTCATCCTTCTCATACTCATGAAACAGTGGAATATTTATTGAAATTGGTATCATCCAATTTTTTGCTTGTTACCGGAGGTTCCGATTTTCACGGAATCCTTCAAAGTGATGAGGAAAATCTCGGCTCGTTTTATATTACAAAAGCCGATGTATTAAGCATGAAAAGACGCCTTTTTTAAAAACAAATATATGGCAGTAAAAAAACCGGAAATAACCGGAAAAATTGCAGTTGTAATAAGCACTTTTAATGAAGAGATAACCGGCCGCCTGCTGAAAGGTGCCTTGAAAGCGCTTAAAGATAAAAATATTAAAAGTGAAAATATTTTAATATTCCGCGTTCCGGGTGCGTTCGAAATTCCCCTGATAACGGAAACACTTGCAAAAAAAGCAAAGATAAAAAAAATTGAGGGCATTATTACTCTCGGCTGTGTCATAAAAGGTGAAACGGCTCATTTTGAATATATCAGCAACTCCGTATCGATTAACCTTAACAGGATTTCATCGGTTTATTCAATACCTGTCGGTTTTGGAATTTTAACCTGCTATGATGTTGCTCAGGCGTACGAAAGGAGCAGGGATAACCCGCCTGACTCTGATAATAATAAAGGTTATGAAACCGCATTAGCGGTGCTCGAAACAATAGAAACTCTCAAAAAACTTTTCTGATTACCGATTCGATTATTTTCTGCATCTGGTTGTGTATCAATCCGTTTGTGGCAAGAATTTCTTTTTCGTAAATTGAATACCTTCTGTTTCCGAAATTCGTGATTTTTCCTCCTGCTTCTTTCAAAATCAGATAACCTGCTGCAACATCCCACGGATTTAAATTATATTCCCAGAAACCGTCGAATTTACCGCAGGCAGTATAACATAAATCAAGCGATGCCGAACCGAGCCGCCTGATCGGAATATCTCGCGAAACAAATTCTATAAATATTTTTGCCGGAATTTGGTTGTATTTACTTGTCATATAAGGAAATCCGGTTACTAAAAGCGCCTTCCCGATGTTGCTCACTTTGGACACCGTGATTTTTTTTCCGTTTAAATATGAACCCTTGCCTTTTTCGGAAGTGAAAAGTTCTTTGCCGAACGGGTTGTAAATCACTCCGTAAATTATTTTCCCTCTTATTTCGACCCCGATAGATATGCAGCAAATTGGAATGGAATGTGCGTAATTTATGGTTCCGTCAAGAGGGTCTATTATCCATTTAACGTCTGAATCTTTGTCAAGTGCTCCGAATTCTTCCGATAATAAATTGTGAGTCGGATAATCTTTTTTTATTGTTCTGAAAATTACTTCTTCGGCTTTTTTGTCGACTTCGGTTACGAGATTCGAAATTACGTCCTTGCTTTCGATTTTGTAACTCTTGTTGAAATATTCTTTTAATATTTTTCCTGCCCTGTGTGCGGCTTTAATGGCTGTGCTTAACATAATTTATCTATATATTTATTATTAAACCGTCATAAGATAACCGGATATTTTGCGGAAGTATTTTGTTTGTCTTATTATGCGGTATGTCGTGTGTCATGTGAGTGAGATATGTCATCTCGGCGTTAATTCTCCTTGCGTTGTTGACTGCTTCCTCTACGCTGAAATGTGTGGGATGCGGTCTTCTTCTCAAAGCGTTTATTATCAGAACTTTGAGGTTTTTTAATTTTAAGAACTCATTTTCGGGTATGTGACTGCAGTCTGTTATGTATGCAAAATCGTTTATTCTGTATCCGAGTATGTCTAAATGTCCGTGCTTTAATTTAATCGGAATTATTTCCGTATCCCTGATTTTAAATTTTTTTCCGCTGACAAAATGACTCCTGAATATCGGTACGCATTTGTATCTGATTAATTCTTTGTCAAGCGCATAACGGAATGTGATTTTAAGTTCCTTAACCGTCCTTCTGCTTCCGTAAATGTCTATGATTTTTTTTTGCTGCTGGTTGATTTGTCTTATGTCGTCGAATCCGAAAATGTGGTCAACATGATGATGGGTGAAAAGTACGGCGTCTATGTCATATAATTTATTTCTCAGCATTTGCTGTCTGAAATCTACGGAAGTGTCTATTACAAGTTTTAATCTGCCGGTCTCTATGTATACTGAGGCTCTTAATCTTTTGTCTTTTGGATTTCGTGAACGGCAGACGGCACAGTCACACCCTATAACCGGAATTCCCTGTGATGTGCCCGAACCTGTTACTATTACTTTCAAAAAATACCCCCGGTGTCTTTCTCAATCAGCTCCCTGATGTTGGGTTTTAAATATATATCTTCTACTCCGATTTCGGATAAATTTTTAATCATGAAAGAAATTTTCTTGTCCTGCTCGATATTTCTGTTTAATAAAAATAATCTCTGCTCTCTTAAAAGGCAGTAACCGCCTTTGAATGTTCCTTTTTCTATTCTGACCTGATAACCTTTTTTTTGAAATACTTCTATTAAATCTCTGATTATCAGTTCCTTGTTCTCATCGAACTTTTTAGGTTGTTTCTTTTTACTCTTTTCATTTTTTATAATGTCCAGATCATCATCTTCGTGAAGGTGATATTTGTAATCATTTTCCGATTGTTTTTTTGTTTGTTTCTCCAGTTCATCTTTTGTCTTTTTCAAAGGTTGAAAAACTGAAATGAAAATTATTGTGTAATAGCATAATACTGCAATCCATGGAACGCCTTTCAGAAGACCTATCCTTTCGCCGAACAGTGTGAGCAGCTCGTCCCTGATACCTGATTCCCATAAATTGGATTGATTGTATAAATATAACAACGAAAATTTTAAATCAATGAAGAAACTGTAAAACTCTACCGGTGAGAATACGAAAAACATTATGTAACACATTACAATCCATACATTTTTTTTGTAATCTATTTTATAAGTTGCGGTAAAAATTATGGAAAAAATAAACAGTATAACGTATGAAATCATTATTAAAATTGACGAGTATGAAAGGACTGCAAAAATAGTGTTTTCCGAATCAGGAGGAATGCCGATTTTGAAATTGAATTCATCGTAAGTTAAAAGTTCATTCCCCACAAGAAATCTGACGTTTATTCCGCCGAGAAAAAATATTCCCGCAACAATAATCAGAAAAAGGGAAAATTTTGTTATTTTCTTCATTTAATAAATTCTTTAATTCATAAAATTATTTATAATAATGCACAAATTCAATTTATTAATAACGAGGTTTTTTATACGTTTATAATTTTTTTAAAAACTTTTTTAATATTATTGTGTTTTTACAAATATGATAATTTATTACATTTATGAAAACGGACATATTTTGTATTTTGTAACTTTTATAAAGAAAGGATTTAAATGACAGATAATAAAATACCGGGAGTGAAATATACGGTGGCTGTTGTGTCCGGAAAAGGCGGAGTCGGAAAATCAACCGTTGCGGTTAATTTAACTGCCGCTTTGAAAATGAAAGGATTTAAAGTCGGACTCGTGGATGCGGATATTTATGGTCCATCAATTCCTATAATGCTTGGAGTGAGCGAAAGACCTGCGGTAACAAAACATAATGATAAAAACTTACTGATTCCCGTTGAGAAATACGGAATTAAACTGATGTCAATCGGATTTCTGCTCGAAAAGAAGGATTCGGCTGTAATATGGCGCGGTCCTATGGCATCAAGCGCCCTCAGACAGTTTGTGTATGATGTTCTGTGGGGCGAGCTGGATTATCTCATATTCGATATGCCGCCGGGTACGGGGGATATACAGCTGACACTCGGACAAACTATACCTCTTAACGGCGCGGTTCTTATTACGACTCCGCAGGAAATTGCACTGGCAGACGCCGAAAAAGGACATCTTATGTTTCAAAAAGTTAATGTGCCGACCGTTGGAATAATAGAAAATATGAGCTATTACCTGAAGGATAACGGAGTTAAAGAATATATATTCGGAGAAGAAGGCGGAAAAAAATTGTGCGATAAATATCAGCTGCCGCTGCTCGGAAGAATACCCATTGATAAAACTCTCAGAGAATCAGGCGATGCCGGTTATCCTCTCGTATTGCAAAGACCGGAATCTCCTTTATCAAAAGAATTTATCACTATAGCAAATAATACGGTCGCCGAACTCGGAAAAATTGATTCGGGGAAAAAACAGGATTTAGAAATAATAATTTAATGATATGTCAAAAGTAACCGAACAACAGGTAAATGAAGTCCTTGAAAAAGTCAGACCTTATCTACAATACGACGGCGGGGATATAGAACTGGTGGAAGTCACGGACGATAATATAGTTAAAGTGAAATTGCTGGGTGCCTGCCATGGGTGTCCGATGAGTATGATGACCCTAAGAGCCGGCGTCGAAAGATTTATTTTTAAGGAGATACCGGAAGTCAAAAGAGTGGAAGCAGTCTGATTACTGTTGCAGATTTTCGGGTTTTCCGAGGTCTCTGAATCCTGAATTTTCAACCGTATATCCTTTGATGATACCGCCCTTTTCGATAAGAGTTATATACAGGTCAATTATATCGCAGAATACTACCGGTAAATCAAAATTGAAGATTTCGGACGATATGATGTGTAAACCGTTGAAAGCAAATAAACTGTTCTTTTCGGTGTTTTCGTCTGCTCTTTTTATTAATTCGAGTTTTTCGTTGAATTCAAGATATTTGCCCGATTTGCGTTTTTCTGTTGCCAGAGTTGCAAGCGGTTTTGTTTCCGAGTGGAATTTAATTATGTTTTGCAGATTGAATTCGAAAAAGGCATCAACATTCAGTACGATAAAAAATTCTTCGGAACTGAAAAAATCTTTTAAATTTAAAACGGCTCCGCCTGTTCCGAGTATTTCCTGTTCGAAAAAAGTGTTAATCCGGATACCGAAACTGTTCATTGAAAAATAATCGTCGATGTGGTTTGCTAAATGATGAGTGTTTACAGCAAGTTCAGTTACCCCGTATTTTGTTAATTTTTCGATTTGATGTTCGATAATCGGTCTGTTGTTGTATCTTACAAGTGCCTTCGGTATTTTGTCGGTCAACGGCTTCAGCCTTGTTCCGAATCCGGCACATAATAATAACGCTTTCATGTTTCAATTTAGTTAATATAAAATTTTTAAAATATTCAAAGAAAAAAACCAAATGCAGATTTTTGATATACCTGTCGTAAACGAAAAACTTACTAATCTGACAAAAGAGGAACTCGTATCTGAAGTTATCAGACTGAAAAAAGAACTTAATGCGGTTTTACTCGTTCATTATTATCAGGAATCGGAGATTCAGGAACTGGCGGATTATATCGGTGACAGCCTGCAGCTTGCACAGGCGGCAGAAAAGACCGACGCCGATGTTATCGTTTTTGCCGGTGTACATTTTATGGCGGAAACGGCAAAGATTTTAAATCCTGAAAAACTTGTTCTGCTGCCTGATTTGAAAGCGGGTTGCTCGCTTGCCGAAGGATGTCCTGCTGAACTGCTGGAAAAATTTAAAAATAAATATCCCCAACATATCCTGATAAGTTATATTAACTGTACTGCCGGCGTAAAAGCAATATCCGATATTATCTGTACCTCTTCGAATGCTTTGAAAATCATTAATCAATTACCAAATGAACAGAAAATTATTTTTGCACCCGATAAAAATCTCGGAAAATATCTGATTAAAATGACAGGCAGAGATATGGTCTTGTGGCAGGGGAGTTGTATCGTTCACGAAACGTTCAGTTTCAAAAAATTGACCCGTCTGAAACTCGAACATCCGGATGCAAAAATAATAGCGCATCCGGAGTGTGAAGAAAATGTTCTGGATATTTCTGATTTTATCGGCTCAACGAGTGCACTTTTGAAATTCATAGGGGAGGATTCGTCGAAAGAATATATAGTTGTTACCGAACCCGGAATAATTAATCAGATGATTAAGAAACAACCGGAAAAAATTTTTATTTCCGCTCCGCCCGAATCTGCCTGCTCATGCAACGAATGTCCTTATATGAAACTCAATACACTGGAAAAATTGTATCTGTGTATGAAAGATAAAAATCCGCGAATCGAAATGGAGGAGAGTTTAAGAAAAAAAGCTCTTATACCCATAAAAAAAATGCTGGAAATGAGTTAAGGAAATAATTACCGAACAAATAAAAAAAAGAGGCATAAAGCCTCTTTTTTTATATTGCCATTAAATAAGCCGGATTCTGTATTACCGGTAAAACCGGTACGACAATCATTTATCTTAGCCCGAAACATTGCTGCCGGGCTTTTTGCGACCTACCCAGGAAGAATACTAAGCTGCAGAACTTAACTCCCTTTACTTGGTCTTGCTCCCGGTGAGGTTTGTCAATCCGGTGAATCACTTCACCGATGGTAGGCTCTTACCCTGCCGTTTCACCTTTATCCCGTTTTGGACGGGAAAGTTTACTTTTCTGTGACACTTTCTTCCGTAATGACTTGCGGCATTACGGACAGGGATTTTCTCCCTGCACCGCTGCAATGATGGAGTCCGGACTTTCCTCACATTCCCTGCGGAATAGCGCGATTGTCTGTAACAGCAATATTTTAAAGAACTATACTTTGTGATTTTCCGGTACTATCGATTCGTCTATCAGAATTCTTCCGCAAGTCTGGCATACAAATATCTGATTCGCCATTTTGATTTCGATTGCTTTTTGCGGAGGTATCGAATTAAAACATCCGCTGCAGTTTTCGTTTCTAAGTATCGCTATCGCTTCTCCCGTGTATGTCTTGTTTATCCTTTCGTATAAATTTACTATACCTGCATCCAGTCTCGCCATTATGTTTACTCTCTTATTCTTTAACTCCAATTCCCGCATTTCAGTTTCCTTGTTCAGTTCGTCCAGCAGCTGTTTCTTTTCTTTTAAATCTTCCTGGATTTCTGCCTTGTTCCTCTCCGTGTCTTCGATTTCCTTGGTTAAATTTGACTTTAATATCTCTATTTCGTTATTCCTTGTGTCGTTTCTGTCTATCTGGTCATATAAATGGTCTATGGCTCTTGTTATTTCGTCGTACTCTTTGTTTGACCTTACCTTGAATTTTTCCTCATCGTATCTGTCTATTTTCTTTGCCGCATTTTTATTTTCCTTCGATAAATTTTCTTTCTCGGAATCGAGTTTTAATATTTCCTGTTTGTTCTTTACGATTATCTGCTCGAAATTTTTGATTTCTTCCTGTAATAGTTCGATTTTTGCGGGAAGGTCACCCCTCTCTTCTTCTATTTCCAGCAGCTCTTTGTCAATTTTACTGACTTGAAACAGCTGCAGCAGTTCACTGTTGTAAATCTTTTTGTTTTTTTCCTCCTCTGAATCCGTATAATCGAGAATTCTTGTTCCGCCTTGTTCTTCATCCGAAACAGGCTCGCTGTTCTCATCGGATTCATTAAGCTGATATTCCTCTTTGTTGCTATTTTCCATTTTTCTATTTAATTATGTTAAATTTTATGTATTTTCTGTTGATTACAAAAATATTTTTGATGTTATTTTCGATTGCTGTTTCCTGTATGTTTTTTGTTGTTTCGCCGGTCGTTATTATGAAATCTTTTATCTTGTTTTTAAACAGCAGATTTTCCGGTAATATGCCTTTTCTCATTCTCATTATCAGTTCCGAAACGGTAATATTTTTTTTGAGCCGTATTATTGCACCTGTGGGAATGTTTGTCCTCTTGGTGAAGTCGTATATCTCGTATGCCGGTTCTTCGTATGGATGATTTTTTAAAAGTGATTCGATTACTTCGTCCGTGTCTTTTTCGCTGCACTCCATCTCCAGCCTTATCTCTTCGGCAAATTCGAGTTTTCCGGCTGTACCCTTGAACGGACTGGACGATTTTCCCGGACGATAAGTTCCCAGCCCTTTCATCCTGAATGAACATAAATCGTAATTTCCGATTTTTCCCGCTCCGGAATCTCCCATTTCGAATGTGAGCTTATCGACATATCCGAGCGGTACGTAGGTTACGATTTTTTTTCTTTTAATGTATTCGTAACCGAAAAATTTTATTTCGCTTATTTCCTGCTTCTTTAATAATTTAATGAATTTTTCGATGTTGTTCATCTTTGTATGCTTTGATTAAATAAAAAAAAAGTGTATCTTATCGGGATACACTTTTGATTTTTTGGTAAAATATAATTTTATTGCGGGTTTGTCTTTGATTCTTTTATAGTAAAAGATTAGTTTCAATTATCTAAATTTTTAATTTGTTAAGCAGTTTCTTTATCGGTTTGCTGTGCTGTAAAACATAAAAATGTATTGCCGGTACTTTTGCGTTTAACAGTTCTTCACATTGTTTAAAAGCCCAGTCCACGCCGATATCTATGATTTGTTCGCTTTTGGCTTTCATTACTTCTTCTGTTAACTCGTCCGGGATATCTATATGAAACTCTTTCGGCAGAGAATTCAAATGGTTCTTTAAACTTAAAATTTTTATACCGGGAATTACCGGTACTTTTATTCCAATGCTTCTGCATGATTTTACGAAATCAAAATAATTTTTATTGTCGAAGAATAATTGAGTTACAATATATTCCGCACCTGCATCTGTTTTATCTTTTAAATGCATTATGTCGGTTTTCCTGTTTGGTGCTTCAAAGTGTTTTTCCGGATATCCCGCTACTCCGATGCAAAAGTTCGTCGGGGTCGCATCCAGTAACTCTTCTTCAAGATATTTGCCTTTGTTCATGTCGGAAATCTGACTTACAAGTTCGACTGCATAATCGTTGTGAGTCTTACCTGCCGGAATCGGCTTCTTGTAACCTCTGTCATCACCCCTGATGGCAAATACGTTCTCGATACCGAGATAATTTAATTCTATCAGTGCATCTTCGGTCTCCTCTCTCGTGAAACCGTGACATAATAAATGTGGTACTGTCTCTACTTTGAAATGGTTTTTTATTGCTACGCATATTCCTATTGTACCGGGTCTTTTTCTTTTTACCTTCTTTCTTATTCCTTCGGTTGTCTCTTCATAGTGTACTTCTGCCGAATGTGAAGTTACGTCTATAAAAGGAGGATTGTATTGAATTATGTCATCAATTATACCGAAAAGCATCTTGATATCACCGCCTCTTAATGGAGGTATGATTTCAAAACTTATTAAAGTATCTTTCGATTTTTCTATTTTTTCGATTACTTTCATTACTGCTCGGTGTATAAGAAATCCGGATGAATGTTGTTGCCCTTATTTGTCAACGCCACATTCTCACCTGTAACTGTGTTTACTAAATAGATATTTATCGAATTGCCCTCACCTGCATCGTATAAAATCCAGTCGTTGTCTATCCATTTGAAAGTTCTGAGGCTTCCTCCTTTAGTTTTTATTTCTTTCCTGTTGCCCCCGTCGATATTCGTAACCCATAAGTTGACGCTCTTTTCCTCGATTACTACAAAAGCAATTTTATCGTCATCGTATGAGAATCTCGGCTGGTTGCTGCTGGAAATCCCCTTGGTTAAAGCCTTTTCTGTACCGTATTTGTATAAATAAATAGTTCCTTTCAAATGTAAATTAAAACTTGCGTATACTATCATATTGTTGTCTGAAGATATGTCGGGCTCAAGATTGGAATCGCTGTTTATGCTTATTTTATATGTGTCATTATCGGTTGTGTCGTTCAAGTCCGTAAGCATTATGCATTTTGTCCCTTTATATATTGCCGAATATACTAATTTTGTTCCGTCGTCTGATAGTACCTGCTGATTTGAATAAACTTCGCTCGATAACGGATATACTTCGTAATCCTCAAGCGACATTACGTAAGTTCCCTGAAATCCTTCATACTCCGAATTGAAAATTATCTCATTTCCCTCGGGAGTAAAAACAGCATTGTATCCAAAGTGAAGATATATCGGATTGGAAGGTGTGTCCGTATCGGCGTCTTCTATCAGGTAAATGCACGGTTCATCCGTATTGAAAACTATTTTTTTGCCGTCCTGTGACCAGTGGGGCATCTGACAATGATAAGGCATGTCCGTCATTTGTTTGACATTGTTTCCGAAATCGTCCATCGTGTATATCTGAAAAAATCCGCTTTCATTGTTGTCCGAAGCATATATTATATTCAGTGATTGGGAATATGATAAAGAAGAGAAAAGTAATAATAAACTTAATAAAATTGAAAATCTCATATAAAAAATATAATATTCAAATTAACTATTAAGATAATTAAGCTAATATTCTTATTAAAGTTATAAATTTACCCCTTTTCCGTTCGCTTTTCGTTCTTCAAAAATAAATTACAAAATAAAAAGGGATGTTCGGAATATAAACATCCCTTTTTAAAAATTATCAGTAATTAACCCGTAAAAAAACTATTTTTTATACAAAGTACAAACTGATTTAAATAATGTTAATAAGAAATAAAACGAGTAACTTTTTATTTTATTAACATCATTCTTTTTACATCCGAAAAGCTTTCAGTCTCCAGGCGGTAGAGGTAAACTCCGCTTGGAAGCTTTGCGGCGTTGAAAGTTATTTCGTATATTCCGGCAGACTGCTGCTCGTTTACGAGTTTTTCGATTTCTTTCCCGAGTATGTCAAACACAGTCATTTTCACATAACCGTTCTGTGGCAGTTCGTAGCGAATTTTAGTTACGGGATTAAACGGGTTAGGATAGTTTTGAGAAAGTCTGTAACCGTTCGGAATTTCAGTATTGATGCCGCCTACTCCGGTCGCGTTGTCAATTATATAATGAATTTCGCCGGTAAGAGCGCGTGAAGTGAAGAAACTGCCTGAGGGTGTGAAGGGTGCTGAGCGGACATCACCGGTTATCAGAGTAATATTTGTGTCTGAAAAAACACTGTAAGGAGGTGTACCTGTTCCGTAATAACGCGGACCTACGGAATAGAACCTGACTGCAACTCCTACCGTATCACCGGCTGGTACAGATATCGGCGGCAGGTCGAAAACCAGAGATATACCCGAGCTTGTTCCGCCCTGAAAAGCGGGTACGGTATCGAGTACAGTCCATCCGTTATATGAGCTGCCTGGACCCGAACCGACGGGACCTCCCAGTGCAGTTCCGCTCCGTGTTAATACTTCAACGCTGAATGG
>VGWA01000061.1 GCA_016873795.1 Ignavibacteria bacterium | reverse complement strand
GAATCCGTATAAACTGTATCTGATACCGACACCTAATGTTATGTACTTTCTGTTTCCGTTTGATGGATCTTCATAGAAAAATCCTGCTCTGAGAGCAATCAATTTTGGATTTCCATACCAGTATTCGGCTCCTATTGAACTCTGTATTGATTTTGCAATACCTGAAATCCCGCCTTTCCATGAAGTAAACATAGCTTTATAGAAAGGATCCGACGAGTCTCCGGTTCTGTTAACGAGCAATTTCGAAAAATCTGCTGTTATTGTAAGGTCGTTGTTTTCAGTTTTTAAAAGTTTATAACCTAAACCGATTCTGATTTGAGTTGGTAGAGGATCAGCCTGGTCTGCATCGACATAAGTAATCTTTGGTCCTAAATTTGATAAATTAAAACCGAAAGATAACTTATCTTTTATTAATTTTGGACCTGTTGTTGGTTTATATAAACCTGCAAGGTCGAATGCAACTGAATATCCGGTACCGCTTCCGGTTTCACTGCCGACTTTTACATCGTTGGGGGAAAGTCTGCTGTATATGAAACGTGTGTTAATTCCGACACCAAAACCCGGACTTAATTTTGTTGCATAGCCGACAGCAAAAGCAAATTCATATGCTTTATAATCTTGTCCGGTTCTGTTTCCAAATTCATCTGTTGTAATTACTTCTCCAATGTTTAGGTAAGTCAAACTTGCTCCGATTGTTCCGTTTAAGCTTTTAATGTGTTTTTTTGCGGCGAGGTAATCATAAAATAAATCAGACATTCCTAAACCGGCAAGCCATGGAGAATGTGTTAAATTAATTTCTGTCATGTCCTGAAAAGCAAGACCGGCAGGATTCCAGTGCATAGCAGAAGCATCATCGGCAATTGCTGTGCCGGTTTCTCCCATTCCTGCAAATCTTGAGTTAGGTCCTATTAACAGAAACGGAACTCCCGTAGATACAGCTTGTCCTTTTGTATTAAAATGTGTAGTTATAATAATTATCAGGCACAAAAAAATAATCTTTGCCAGTTTTAAGTTTGTCATGTTGTTTTACTCCTTTATTTTAATTTTGCTAATTTACCGGTTGAGTTAAATGAGAGAGTCCCGTCTTCTGATTTAATAATTATTTTATATAAATAAATTCCGTTTGCTATTACATCTCCGTCGGCATCTTTTCCGTCCCAGTCAATTTTTACAAATTTATCCGTTATATTTGATACATTAATTTCTTTAATTAGTCTCCCGCTTACTGTGTAAATTCGTATTTGGGTTGTCAATGGAACATCAAAATTATGCTGATATAGAAAACTTGTGTTGTCTTTCATCGGATTAGGATAATTGTAAATATTTTCAACTTTTAAATCACTTGTATTATATACTTTGAATTCTATTTCATTTTCACTGAAATTATTGTATGTATCCCAGGCAATTACTTTCAAAGTATATTTACCGTTTTGAAGATTTTCTATCGGGTATTCAAGAGTCCCATATTGATAACCTGAAGTGCTGTTATAATAATGTGTAAGATCAATCTTATTGTTTTCATCATTATTCATTACAGCTTCAATTTTATGTCCGATTGTTCCTGTTAAATTGATTCCGCTGTAATCAAATAAATCCACAATGATTTTTGTATTTTGATTTATAATATCACCTGAACGGAAATTTCTGTCACCCATGAAAATTGTTATCTGTGGTCCGACCGTATCGATAGGAGCGTTTTCATCCAGTCCGTTTAAAACAATATTATTTGAAAATCCTGCACCGTCTGCAAAGCTATTCCAAAAATATGCCTGAATCTTGCCTCTCCCTGTTTCATATGAAATATCTTTCGGTACTATGAATTCAACTGCCCATCTGCCGTTTGTAACGCTGGTTTTTCCGATAAAAATCGTTCCACCATCAAGTCTGAAATAGAAAGGATATCCAAAGTCAAAAAAAGTTATATATTTATCTACATCATAAACTTTTAAGGATATATTGCCATTGTAATCAGACCAAAATGAAGAATCGGGTTTTAAAATCGAACCTGAAATCCTTACGTGTTGTAGTGCTTTTACAGTATCAATTCCTGTTGAATTATTTATGCTGTCAATTCTCGTAAAATATTGAGGTATTCCAACCCTTAAAGTAGGATCTCCTATGAGACAATATTTTGCATAACCATCTGTAAATACAGGAAGCTGATTTTTTGTATTATATAAAGCTTTCCCTATTCTTATCGGTAAATTCATGGTGTCTTTTTGATACATATAATTATTCCACAGTGTGTTATTAAAAGTAGCGTTTTCAGTTGCATAAACAGGTCTCACAGCCGCAATAACTCCAATAGCTCCTTTGTCTTGAACAAAAACCAGTTGTTCAGCTGCACTAATGACAAACGGATCATCCCATCTGGCTAAATCGCAGCTTGCAATTGTAACTAATGGATATTTGTTAACATTTGTTAATTGTGGAATTGATTCATCTTTGACAAATATATGTTCATGTGCCCATAAATCGGTACTGCCGTGTCCGACATAATTAATTGCAAGAGTTCCGTCATTCCACTTTTTTATTATATCTATATTTGCTCCCGGTTTTCTTCTGCCCTGAGGTGTAAATATAGCTGGATATGTTACTATGTAAATTTTTTCTTTTTCGAATAGTTTTGGAGTATATACTTCTGCAATATCTTCACTTTGCTGTGTGTGTAAGGCACCTTCCTGTCCCTGCGTGTTTGTTGTTGTCCATCCGTCGTCTGCAACATACAATACTTTTTTCCTCCATGTGTTTAAATTGGAAGGGGATTCATAATTTATTATTTTGTCTATTACATTGTTTGCATCATTTAATGTGTTAACGCAAATTCTTCCCGATGAAAAATCCGGTCTTCCAATCAAAGGCCAGCCCGGCGAAGGAAAATTTTCATTGATATCCGTTACAAAATCATCGCTGGGATAACTGACTATTTCATTTGATTCGTCATTTGATTTCTGTATTGTAGGTAAATAATTCTCTACACTTAAATTGTATATATTCTTAAAATCATAGCTGCCGTCTCCAAGGAATAAAATATAGACCGGTCTCTCGGTCCAGTTATTAAAAGCATATTTCAAAAAATTTCTTGGTGCAACGGGATCAAGTAATCCGCCCGAGAATTCGTTGTATATCTCTTTAATATCGACTATTAATGTTTTCAAATAATTATAACCTTGAATTTCCCTTTGCGCTTTTAATCTGTATGCGGCATTGAAAAATTCTTTCGGAGATATTATGATGAAACTTGCACCGTCTGAAATTCCGTGCAGATTCTGATTTGCGATTTTAGAAGATATCGAAAAAGGAGTTTTGTAATTGTTCCCTCCCACAATGTAATATTCTTTCTTATTGTATAGTACGTAATTTTCCTGAAACCTTACAATACCGTTGTTATATGAAATTGGTATTATGGTGTTAGGTTCGGTTATACTTGTTACATCAAATAATTTAATATCCGGAGTTGTAAAAGTCGATATCTGATATTCTACTACTCCGAATGTATCGACGGCATTGAATCTGAAATAATTGTTTACAACACTGCTGAAATATCTGTTATATAACACTTCATAATAATCATAATATCCTGAAAGATTCGGATTGTTGTATTGAGAGGGAAGTGATAAAGAAAGATTCATATTGTTTCCTGAATTCAAAGCATAAGAAGTATTAACAGTATGTGTAATAATATGTGAAAATGAACCCGGTGAAACTCCGTTTAAATAAATAAGGTTTGAGAAATTCGAGTTGTCGTCTTTAATAAGAAAATATGCTCCGGTAGCAGAACCATTGCCGAATCTGAATGAGAGTGTAAGTTGTGAACCCGGTACGTATCCTTCAAGAGTTTTGTTAAAAACAAAACTTTCTCCTGTTCCGATTCTTTGGCTGAGCCATAAAGTTCCTGTGGAACCTAAATTATTGATTTCAGGTTCTTCGAAAAACTTATCCGTAAAATATTGAACCGGGGTCAAACCGGGCACATTTGATGAATATATGCTATCCATCCGTAATCCGAAATTACCTCCGTATGTTATAAAATAAAAGTTTGATGTTGAATAATGATTAATCGTGTGTACATATCTGTTTGCTGTGGTTGAATATATCCATTCATTTGGACTCCTGCCGTAAAACAAAATATAATCGTTATCATTGAAAATTCCATCATCCTGACCGATTACAATGATTCTGTTTTCTACTAAATCGTTTGGAACAGGTGTTGAATTATTAAATGGTAATTCTGACCCCCCGTTTCCGTATATTTTTATTGTACGTGGATCGATGTTGTTGACGTTTATGCCTGCATTTTGCAGGTACTGCTTGTCTATTTTATATATGCCTGATTCTTTAATCTCAATTTTATAAAAATCTCCGGACGAAAGAACGCTGTTCTGCCTGGAAGGTTTATCGGTAATCGAATTGAATTCAACAGTAGACCAGTTTATTGCAGTCTTTGAATTGATCGCAAGGTTTTTGAAAAAATCCAGTTCATGCACAGAAAGTTTTTTCGTTAAAGGAAGGGGATTACCTCCAAAATTTATTCGGAATCTGATATAAGAATATTTTCTTAAAACCTTTGATACCGGATTATACTGTATCGGGTATATTTTGGCGGAAGTAAAATATCTATTCCTGATAGTTCCTACATTTCCTAAATCGCCTATTTCCTGTGGGTAAAATGAATTCTTATTGTATATATCCTGGTTTTTATTGTATTTATATATTATCTCTTTATCTTTTTCTGATTTTTCAGGGGTTGGTACAGGATTGACGTCTATATTATTGATAGCATCGTATTTATAGTCTATTATTTCTAAACTGTTGTTTGTTTTTACCGGCAGAAATACCGGAAAACCGCGATAAGAAACATCAGGATTTCCAGGCTCTTCAAATGATTTTGTTTCGAAATTAAAACTTAATATATTTTTACTTGTGTATTGAGGATAAAATTCGACTTCTAAGTATGAATTATTTGAAACAATAATCTTGAAATCCTGATTGTCAAATTTGATATGATTCTTTTCCTGACCTTCCAGTGATGTTACTGCTATGATAAATAATGCTGTAATTAATAATCCTGTTTTTCGAAACTTCATGCTGCAATTATTATGAAAATTATAAATAAAAAACCATTTATTAAAGTTCATCATAATTAATATTTACGCTTTAATAAATGGTTGTTTTTTTAATATCATTAAATCTTAGTATCTTAACAAATCGTATTCTTTTTTCTATAATATCCTTTCAATTTATTTTATAATCTACAAATATATTATTGATTTCTAATAAATTCAAGCCTTTTATTATTGATAATTAATTTATTTTTTAAATATAAATGAATTCATTTAGATTTTTTTAAACCCATCTTCTCTATGGCATCTAAATTTTGTAAAGCATTTTTAGCTGCTTCCTGTTCTGCCTGTTTTTTTGATTTTCCTTTACCTATACCAAAACAAACCCCGGCAAGATGTACCTCAACTGTGAATAATTTATGATGTTCAGGACCTTCTTCCTTAATTACTACATATTGTGGTATGAAATCTGTATGTGCCTGTGCGTATTCCAGGAATTTACTCTTATGGTTTTCATCAAACTGATTCAACCATTTTATGTCGAGTTTTGCAAAAATATGATAGCTTATAAATTTTTTGCATGCGTCGTAACCTGAATCAAGAAAAATGGCTCCTACTAATGATTCATACGCATCTGAAAGTATTGAATCGTATCCTTCTTGTATCGATTTCAGTGCTGTGTTTGATGCAAGTAAAAATTCGTTGAGCTTGATTGCTTTTGCTCTTTCAGCTAAAAATTTTTTATTTACTAATACGGAACGAAATTTTGTAAGGTCGCCCTCTTCGTTATCAGGAAAATTTTTGTACAAAAATTCTGCAACTATCAAATCTAATACCGCATCTCCTAAAAATTCAAGTCTTTCATTTGAAATTAAAGCTGATTTTTTATCGTCTTTTTTAAATTTTATAAAAGACCTGTGGGTAAGTGCGTTAATAAAATGCGATTTGTCAATTATTTTGTAATGAATATGACCTTGTAGTTCATCAAAGTCGATTTTATTTACTGCTTTTGTATAAACATCTTTAATCTTATCCTCTTTTTTCTTGAAAACGGATAAGATTTTAAGATTTTTTAAGAATCTGAACATTTAATTAATTATTCATTCATATTTTTTAAATACAATAGCAGTGTTATGACCTCCAAATCCTGAGTTGTTCGATATGACTACTTTTATGTTATCCTTTTTAATTGCAGTGTTTGGAACGTAGTTTAAATCACATTCATCATCTATAAATTCATAGTTGATTGTCGGTGGTATTATACCGTCTCTGATAGTTAATATCGCAGAAATAGCTTCAACTGCTCCTGCTGCTCCCAGCAGATGTCCAACTTCAGATTTGATTGAATGAACGTATAAATCATAAGCTCTTTCTCTAAAAATTGTTTTTATTGCTGCAGTTTCATTCTTGTCATTTGGAGGAGTGGATGTTCCATGTGCGTTTATAACATCTACATCGTCTGTTGTTAATTCAGCATCATTAATTGCCAGTCTGATTGCATTTGCCAATCCTTCTCCGTTTGGAGCTGGTTCTGTAATATGATGAGCATCCCCGGTCATTCCGAAACCCGTAACTTCCGCATAAATCTTTGCTCCTCTTGCTTTGGCATGTCCCAGTTCTTCGAGTACTAAAGTGCCGCCTCCTTCTCCCATTACGAAGCCGTCTCTTTCTTTATCGAATGGTCTTGATGCTTTCTGAGGTGCATCGTTTCTTGTTGAGATTGCTTTCATTGCATTGAATCCTCCTACACCCATCGGACAGATAACTCCCTCGGAACCGCCTGTTACCATTAAGTCCGCATAACCGTGACGAATTAATAACAATGAGTCTATAATAGAATGAGCAGAAGTTGAACAGGCTGATAAAGTTGAATAATTAGGACCTTTCATACCATACTTTATTGAGAGTCTTCCAGGTGTAATATCAGCAATTAACATTGGTATGAAAAAGGGACTTATCCTATCAGGATTTCCGTTTCTGGAAATCAGGAGATTATGTTGTGTGTCATATGTCCACATTCCACCAATGCCTGAGCCGTAAATAACACCGCATCTTTCTTTGTCAATTTTTTCCAAATCTAAACCAGAGTCTCTTATGGCTTCATCAGATGCAGCTATAGCATATTGAGTAAATATATCTACTCTTTGTGCAGTTTTTCTGTCCATGTAATCAAGTGCATTAAATCCTTTCAACTCGGCTGCAAATTTCGTCGGAAAAAGTGATGCATCAAAATTAGTTATATAATCAACACCACTCTTTCCTTCTATCAGATTTTTCCAGAAATCCGTTACATTTAAACCGATTGGTGTAACTGCTCCCAGACCTGTAACTACTACTCTTCTTTTCATTTAATTTCAAGTTTTGTTTTTATATAATCTATGGCTTCGCCTACTTTTGTTATTTTTTCAGCATCTTCATCCGGGATTTTTATATCAAACTCTTCTTCGAATTTCATAACCAGTTCTACCGTGTCCAGAGAATCAGCTCCTAAATCATTAATAAATGATGCCTCGGGCGTTACTTTTGTTTCTTCTACACCAAGTTTGTCAACAATTGCTTTTTTGACTTTTTCTTCAATTTCTGCATGAGTCATTTTTTTTGCTCCTTATAGTTATTTTTTAAAAAATTTATAATCTGCAATATAATCAAAATGAAAAAAAAATTAAAGTGATTTAAGATTTGTTTATTCTTTAATAATTTTTTGGTAAGCATAAAATTATAATGTTTCATTATATCCTTTTTTTAGGTCTCCTTATGATAAAATTTCCTTCCAGTTTATATTTACCGTGTGATACATTATTAATAATGTTTTCTTTATTGTCTTCCTGACGAGTCCCTGCCCAATATGCCATAGCATATATTACATTCTTTATGATTATTAATGAATCGAATATTATTACATGTCCGTTCCATACTATCAAATCTCCCTTTTTAATGTCAGAATATTTTTCAATTTTAATTACTGGAAAAATTTCATTGTATTTAACAGTATCCATTAAATCCCTTGTTAATGTATTATCTTTGGGACACATAAATCCTGCTTTGTAAAGTGTATTAAGTGCATAAATATTGCATTTTGTGGCATTCTCCAAAATTATTATTTTGTTTTCCAACCAGTATAAAATTGTTGTATCAACCTCGGGTGAATACATCGGATTATTCTGTTCTTCCTTTGCTGTTTCTATTATAATTTTTCCGTTCTTTGAGAGTTCTTCGCTGAAGTTCTCGTCATTAATTTCCGAATCGCCTTTTTTGTGTGAGGAAGTACAACCGGTCGTCAGTAATATGGAAAAAATAAGAATAGTTATGTATATATTACTGCTGTTTAATTTTCTGTTCATTTGTGTCTAATTCTTTCTTTATTTTTTCCTGTTCTTCGGGCGGGAGTTGTTCAATTTTTTTATTGAAATCCTTCATAAGTTGATCCAGCTTTTTTTCCATTTTTTTCAATTCTTCCTCTTTCTTCTTTATATCTTCCTGCTTTTCATCTATGTATTTTTCGAAGTCTGTTTTATCCCAGTATCCAATATCTTCAAAATATCCCTTAAATAAAAAGTTGTGCTTCAGTGCTTCCATATTCTGATAAAAGCTGAAAGCTCCTCTTTCTAAATTCTGAGTTGTTTTATTTGCATGAATTATAACGGATTTTACGTTCGAAGCAAATGTTGTATCCATAAATAACGTACCTACGACGCTTTCTTGAGAGTTCATTTTATCGGTTATCTCTGTAATGTTATGCGTTACTTTTTTGACGTCTTCAGCAAGATAATTGAATGTATTGGAAAAGTCGTTAATTGTACTTTGAAGAGAATTTATTATCGAATTTACGTCTCCTGTTTGTGATGCAATGCTTCTCAGTGCAGAATCTACTCCTGTGTAAATCGATTCATTGTTAATCAGCATTCCTATTGTACCTTCTCCTTTGTTGATTTTCTGAGTTATTTCTGCTAAGTCACCTGTCAATTTGGAAGCATTTTCCGAGGTTTCTTTCAAAGATTTTAATATATCTTCCGTTGAAATTGGTTTTATTGATTCCAAAAAATCATAATCATCAACACTTATGGCTAAAACCGAGCCTGCACTTATTTCGACGATTTTATTTCCTACTAAACCTTCTGTTACAATGGAAACTTTAGAGTCTTTTTTAATGAAAGGTTTTACCTTAGAATCAATAGTCATCGTTACCTGTACTCTGTTTACATCGGTAATAAATATATCTGTTACCGTACCAACGTTAATTCCGTTGTAGTAGACAGAATTTCCTTCTTTTAACCCGCTTACATTTTCGAAAAATGTATTCAAAATAAAGGTGGAAGTAAAAAGGTTTTTCTTACTCCCTATAACAAATATAGTTACAAGAAATATTATAAAACCTATTAAAATAAAAAGCCCCACAATTATTTTTTTTGTATATTCTTTTTTCATTTTTTTTATATTTAAAATAAATTATAAAATTTTAATACCCGAAAAAAGATTGAATAAATTTGTCATCGCTTTTTTCCAGCTCGTCATATGTTGATTCCGTATAAATTAATCCGTCTTTTAAAACTATTATCCTGTCTGATGTTAATTTTGCACAGGGCATATCATGTGTTACTATTATCGAACTTACTTTATATTTATCCTTTGTCTCAATAATTAATTCACTGATTTCTTTTGATGTTCCCGAATCTAAACCGGTCGTTGGTTCATCGTATAAGATTACGTCGGGATTCTGTATTAATGTCCTTGCAAGCCCTATCCTTTTTTTCATTCCTCCTGATAACTCTGAAGGCATTTTATCTATCGCATTAAGTAAACCAACACTCCTCAATGATTCAGAAACTTTTTCGTCTAATTCTTCCTGTTTTATTTTTGTAGTTCTCACTAAAGAAAATTGAAGATTTTCCCGGACGGTCATTGAATCGTATAATGCCGCACTCTGAAATAAAAATCCTATGTGCTTTCGTGTGGCATTCAATTCGTCGTATTCCATATCGTAAATATTTTTACCGAATATTAGTACCTTTCCTTCTTCCGGCTCTATCAATCTTACTATACATTGCAATATTACCGATTTACCCGTTCCTGATTTTCCAAGTATTATTAAATTTTCGGATTTCTTTAATCCAAATGAAACACCGCTCAAAACCGTTGTGCTTCCGAACGATTTTTTTATATTTTTTACTATTATTGTGTTTTGATTCATTAAATAAACGATGTAATTTGAACTACAATTAAATCTATGATAATTATCCATAATGAGGCAAGTACTACAGCAGTATTTGCTGCAACACCTACACTTTCCGTTCCTCTTGAACAGTTGTAGCCTTTGTATGTTCCTATTATGCCGATTGCATAACCAAAGAAAAATGTTTTTATTGTTGCCGGCAGTAAATCAATAAAAGATAATGCGTGAAACACACTGTTCATATAAAGTTTTATACTTACTTCATCTGTGAAATTTACTGCAATAAATCCGCCTAACATTGATATTGTATTTGAATATATTACTAATACTGGAATCATAAGCGTGGAAGCGGTAACTCGCGTTACTACAAGATATTTGAAAGGATTTGTGGCTGATATTTCCATTGCAGCGATTTGTTCCGTGACCCTCATTGAACCAAGTTCTGCTCCTATACCGGAACCGATCTTACCTGCACATATCAGTGATATTATTACAGGTCCTATTTCCCTTACAATCGATATTGCTAACATTGCTGGTATTAGGGATTCCGCTCCGAAAGTTCTCAGTGTCGGTTTTAGTTGAAGGGCAAGAGTCAATCCGATTATGAAACCCGTTATGCTCACTAAAGGTAATGATTTATAACCGATTAAAAAAAATTGTTTTAATGTTTCGTTGAATTCAAATGGTAACCTGAAAAATTCAATGAAAAATCTTTTTTGAAAATCATAAAATTGCCATATTCTGAATAATTTTTCTTTGATTTTTGTGTTGTTTGTCATTACTAACGTTTCTTCCTGATTTTTAAATCAATAAAAGGATTTGCAAATCCGATCATAACACCAAACGAGAAATCAATTATATTTGAATACTTCTTTTCCGTAAATGTATACCTTAATTTTGTGTGTGGATAAATTAATAATTCATCGTTTCTTATCGAGTAACCGAATGAAATTTCCGGAAAAATTCCGGACTTTTCGAAATCTGTGAAATAACCGGCTCCTAAAGATATTACGGTGCTTGCTTGAAGTAAATTTGATGGCTCTGTATCTTTAAATAAATAATCATATTTATATGATAATCTCAGATGACTGTTGTTTTTGTCTCTGAATAAATATGAATATTCTAAACCTATCCTGTGCTCTCCGAAATACCCAAACCCGAGTGATACCTCCTTTGTAATACCACCGCTGATTTTATCATTTTCAAGTAAAATAATTGGATTCAATAAATATAAAAATGTTGCAAGACTTACTGCAAAAAATGTTGTGGATGATTCTTTTAACTCTGTCTTATGTTCCTTCAGTAATTTAGGACTGTTTTGCTTGTATGGAATTGTTTTGTATTGTGAAAATATATTATTAATAAAGATAAAAATTATTAATAATATTAATAATGTAATTTTTTTCAATATAATTATAATATATTAATTACCGAAGTTACGCACTTGTCACGCTTTACTTGCCTGCCTGCTTTTAGGACTTTAGTTAGGACTTTAGTTTTCAGGGTCTAAAACTTGAACAAAAAATAGATGACCCGCAAGTGGGTACCCCTGAAACAAGTTCAGAATGACAAAAAAACTGTCTTTAATGTTTTGCGTAACTTCTGTTAATTATAATTATTTTTTATGTATTTTTCAAAATATAAAGAAGTACCCGATACAACAAATATAGGTTTTAAAAAAGAATTTATTAACGGCAGAAGCAGCAGTATTGTAATTGATATACCGAATCCGAATGTTAATTGCAGATTGGAAAAAATTATTCTTATTTTTTCTCTTAGTCGCAGATACTTCCTTGCTAGCGGATAATCGATGTAATCAAAAGCATTGAAAAAAGCTGTAAAAATTAAACCCAATATTAATGTCAGAAAAGTACCTATCAAAGGTATTATCGAAAGCAACATTATAAATATCATAACTGTACAGTAGAATAAAATTTTTTTTATTTCACTCCACGTTGATAAAAAAGTATCCTTCCAGAAATTCACATTTTCGTTGGATATTCTTTTTGTTATTATCCTTTCAATAAGTTGCGATATTTTTTCGTTAAATGGTGCAGTTATTATGTTGCCCAGAATTGTATATGCTATATAAGTTATGATTAGGAATATTATTAAAGATGTTATTAAAAGAAAAATGTATAATAACTCGTTATACCAGTCTGATTCCGGTGATGTTGCACCCGTAATGTTTGAGGTGAATTTAGCAAATCTCTGAAATATTATAATAAAAAGAGTTGTGTATATTATTAAATTGATTATTATTGGTATAATCGAATATAATAATATCTTTTTGTTTTTTATTAATAAGTCAATCGACTTTATAGGGTAAAAAAGACCATATAAAAAGTCTTTCATTACTTGACTGATTTTTTGAATAAATCAACTAAATCGAGTTTCTCCCATGTAAATTCTTCTTCGTTTCTTCCGAAATGTCCGTAAGTTGCAGTCTTCCTGTATATGGGTTTTCTTAAATGTAATCTGTGTATTATTCCTTTTGGAGTTAAATCGATTTCTTTATTTATTATTTTTTCGATTTCTCTGTCCGGAATTGTTCCTGTACTGTTTGTATTTATATAAATGGAAATCGGATCTGCAACTCCTATTGCATATGAAAGTTGAATTAAACATTCATCTGCAAGTCCTGCAGCTACAATGTTTTTTGCAATATGCCTGGCTGCATATGCGGCACTTCTGTCTACTTTTGTCGGGTCTTTTCCTGAAAATGCACCTCCTCCGTGTGGTACTTTCCCTCCGTATGTATCTACGATGATTTTCCTTCCTGTCAAACCTGTATCACCGTATGGTCCGCCGATTTCGAATTTGCCGGTCGGGTTTATGTGATATTTCGTTTTCTTGTCTAAATATTTTTCCGGTATTACTTTTTTTATAACGTTTTCTTCTATATCATCTTTTATTTTTTGTTGCTTTACGTTAGGATCATGTTGAGATGATATAACTACCGCTTCTATTCTCATTGGTCTATGGTCGTCTGAATATTCTATCGTTACCTGCGATTTGGAATCGGGTCTCAAGTACGGCATCAAATCTTTCTCTTTCTTTCTTATATGTGCTAACTTCTTTACAAGTTTGTGTGCAAGCATTATAGCTAATGGCATATATTCTGGTGTTTCCTTCGTTGCATAACCGAACATCATCCCTTGATCCCCTGCACCTCCTTCCTTTACTCCTAAGTCTATATCGGGTGATTGCTTGTTTATTGTGGATAATACACTTATTGAGTGATAATCAAAATTGTATTCTCCCTTATCATATCCGATATCTTTTACAACATCTCTGACAACTTGCGGAATGTCTACGTAGTGTTTTGTGGTTATCTCGCCACCTACTAATACCATTCCTGTCGCACAAAACGTCTCGCATGCAACCCTGCCGTATGGATCTTTGTCGAATATATCGTCTAATACTGCATCCGAAATCTGGTCGCAAATTTTATCCGGATGCCCTTCGCTGACTGATTCTGATGTGAAATAATATGACATAAGTTCTCCTTAATATTAATTATTATAAAAACTCGTTTAAAATTTCTGAAATGTCTTTTATTTCTACTCTCTCCTGCATACCCTTATCTTTTATTCCGTCGGTTATCATTGTCATGCAAAATGGACAAACTGTTGCTATTGTTGAAACGTTTGTATCGATTAGCTCTTCCGTTCTCTCGATATTTATTCTTTTACCTGCTTTTTCTTCCATAAATAACCTTCCTCCTCCTGCTCCGCAGCAAAATCCGTTTTTCCTGTTTCTTCGGGGCTCCCTGATTTTTATATTACAACTTTCCAAAATATTTCTCGGCTCTCTGTATATATCGTTGTATCTGCCCGTGTAACATGAATCATGAAATGC
>VGWA01000060.1 GCA_016873795.1 Ignavibacteria bacterium | reverse complement strand
ATAATGTCATGTTTACCATAATATATATATTTATTTTGTAAAATATAAAAATATGGTTTTTAATCTAATTTTTCAGGAATTTTTTTATAATCTTTAGTAAGTTATTTTGGACAGATGTGCCTTAGAAGGTTTACACCAGACAGATTTTTGAATTTATATTTAATTTTTTATTCATAATCTTAACTCTTAATTTTTTAAGAGTGTCCCTTACAGATAAAGTAATAAAAAATACTGTTTACCATATTTTATCACAAGCGGCCGGATTTATATTTCCCCTGTTGTTAACACCGTTTATTATTTCCAGAATAGGCAATGTGCAGTTCGGTCTTTATGCCCTTCTTCTCGGATTTCTCGGCACTTTTCACCTTTTTGATTTCAGTATATTTACTTCATTTATCAAGTTTATATCAGAATACTATAATCAAAAAGATTTTAAAAGATTGAACTTTGTTATCAACACCGGCTTTTTTTTCTACTTTGCCTTTTCGATTATAATACTTGTGGTTGGGTGGGTTTTTACAAAACAAATCTTATCAATTATTAATATTCCTACAGACCTAATAGAAATAAGTGTTTATTCATTTAGGTTGAGTTTATTTGCATTCTTTGTTTCAAGCATAACTACAATATTTCCTTCTGTACTCATAAGCCTTCAGAGAATGTATATAGCAAGCATAACAGGATTACTAATTGGTATTTTAAATTTTGTACTCGTGATAATTTTTTTATTACTTGGATTCGGACTTAAGGGTCTGATTTGGTGTCAGTTTATAACAGCTTTTTTGACCGGCCTGATTTACATACTATATTCGAAGAAATATCTACCTGAAATGAGAATAGGATTTAAGAACTTTAATATAGAAATTTTTGGAAAAATGGGTAGATTTGGAATTCAAATGCAAATCTCTAAGCTTGCGACATTTGCTTCAAGTAAGTACGATGAATTCCTGCTTGGTTATTTTTCAGTTTTGAATAATGTGACCTATTATAACATTGCATCACGTGTAGCCAGAGTAGGACATTTCTTTCCTTATCAGTTGATTCCGCAAGTTGCACCAGTTGCAGCCGAACTTAGCGCCAAGAGGGAACACTCTAAACTTGTTCGTCTTTTTGAAGACACATCAAAGTATCTGATTCTTGTTTCTGCTCCTGTTTTCTTATATATATTGTTCTTTTCTGATTTGATAATTGAGACCTGGATGGGTAAGGGATATGAGATTTCTGCCTATATTTTAAAAATTATTGTTATTGGACAGCTGTTTAATTTAATGGTTTCTGCCCCGGGTAACTCAATAATTCCAAATACGGGAAAACCGAGATACCAGATGTTTGAGGGATTGATTTATTTAATATTAAATATTGTTTTAAGTTATTTTTTCATTAAATATTATCTGATTGTAGGCGCTGCTTATGGTAATACTATAGGAACTATTATTGCCTCAACTTATGTTTTTTTTACATCCTGCAGATTTTTCGGGATATCGAAGACAAAACTTCTATTAAAACAATATGTTAAACCTTTGTTATCGGGCGTTATATCTGCCGCAATTTCGTATCTTGCGTATTTTTTATTGATTAATTATATTTTAAAACCTGATGGCAGGCTGGTAGGAATTGTATATATTTTTGTTACTTTTATTGTTTTTATATCTTTGTTCTTCACAGGTATTGCGAATTTTAATTATATAAACTCAAGGGATAGAGAAATAATATTGAAAGCATTTTTTAGAATAGTACCCGTTAAATTAATTTTCCGAAAAACGATAGAAAAAATTAAGAACTCTCCACGCAAACAATACGAAAATGAATTTGTAAGTATTTATGTTCTTACATACAATCGGTTGGAATTGTTTAAGAAGTGTCTTTTTTCATTATTAAGAACTCTTGAAGGTATTAACTTTGAACTGATATTATGGGATAACAACTCTACGGACGGTACAAAAAATTTTCTCAAAGAGTTTGAAAAACAAAACGGGAAGCTTATAAAAGAAAACAGACTCCGGGTAGTTTATAACGATAAAAATATAGGAACCGCAGGTAAAGGAAAGTCGGTTGAGCTGGCAAAAGGCGAGTTTATTATAGGTGTAGACGATGATGTAATTGAATTTCCCGAGCATTGGATACAAAAAATGATATATGCTTATAAAAATATTCCTTTTATGGGATACCTTGCCACAGATGTGGTTCAGGATGATAAAACCAATGGTGCGAAACCATCTGAAAAACTCTATGTTGAAGAAACTTATGACGGCGGAAATATAGTATTACAGGTTGGACCTACCGGCGGGTGGTGTTTCATGGTTTCGAGAAGTGTTTATAATGAAATTGGAAAATTTTATTTTCCAAAAAAGCGAATATTTTTCCTTGAAGACGGAGATTATGGTGTAAGGACTCTGGGAAAAGGTTATAAAGTAGGTATTTTGAAAAATTGCAAGGTTTATCATGCAGTTGGAGATTATTATAATAAAGCGTATTCCGAAATTATGAAAGGGAAAGCGGCAGACCTCAAAATCAAAGACCCTATCATTTATAAATTAAGAAGAAGGCTAAAACGGATTTTCAGTATAAAAAGATACTATCGAAAATTGATTGACTATGCCTTAAGAATGTAGTTATTTAGTGTCAAAACTAAAACCAAGTAAAGTTATGTAAATTTTAAATCGATATCCTTTGTTTATAACTGAAAGCCAGGTTTGCACACTGGTTATTACCGAAAGTTAGGTCGGAAAATTCATGAAAATCAGCTTCATAATACCGGAGTTATGTATAACAGGTGGTAACAAAATGATATTTAATTATGCCTCCGGATTAAATTCATTAGGACACGAAGTAACAATCTATTGCCCTTATACTCCTCTTTCCCCATACCGCAGAATGTTTAAACCTTTCTATATAAAATATCAAACGAAAAAAACCTTTCAGAGTATTCTGGACAGAAAAAAAATTCAGAAGGAATTTCTCTGGAACAATATAGAATTTAAATTTGTACCTTTTATCGATAATGTTTTTATAGAAGATGCTGATGCTGTTATTGCCAGCGCTTGGACAACAGCAAGTTATGCTTACAGGCTTTATCCTTCCAAAGGCAGGAAATTCTATTATATACAGGATTATGAGAAGTGGAATGCAAATGTGAAATATGTAGATAACAGTTATTACCTGCCAATGAGGAAAATCACAACGTCGAAATATCTGAAAGACTTGCTTTTTGAAAAGTTCGGGCAGGAGTCTACACAGGTGCTTTGCGGTATAGATTTTACAAAGTATAACAATCTTTCAAAGGTTTATAATGAAAAGAAAAAAATAACATTTTATGACCATACACTTGAAAACAGAAATGTAAGTGGAGCTATTTATACTTCAATAAAGTTAAAAGAAAAGTTTCCCGATTTGGAATTTTACTGTTTTGGAAGGGAAAAATATCATGAAATACCAACATTCGTTAATTTTGTCAAGAATGCTGATGATAAAAAAATTATACAACTGTATTGTGAATCAGATATTTTCATTTATCCTGCTTTTTACGAAGGATTTGGTGCACCTCCCGCCGAAGCCATGGGTTGTAAGTGCGTAGTAGTTGGAAATCCTACCGGAGCTTTCCCGGAGTATTCTGTAAACGGAGAGACAGCTATTTGGGCAGATCCATCAGATCCCGACGGATTGTTTAAGGGAGTTTCTCTTTTACTTGAAAGTGATACGATGCTGAAAAGAATTTCTCTTGCCGGTTATAATTATGTCAGGAAAATTTTGGATCTTGACTCATCTACAAAAAGATTTGAGAAAGTATTACTTGATTCTGGTAAAGAATAGCAAAAACTGAAAGTCCTAACTAAAGTCAGGAAGGCAGGCAGGACTGAAAGTCCTAACTAAAGTCAGGAAGGCAGGCAGGGCTGATTTACCTCTGACTTTAGTTAGGCTTATTAGAATGTATATCTCAATATTGAAAGTCCTAACTAAAGTCAGGAAGGCAGGCAGGTATGAACTCTGACATCTTGACACTATATCAATCTTTATACGGGTCGTATACTTCGGGTCCAGCCATTGCTACCCCTATTGGGGTTAATTTATGCAGTATTCTGAGAGTCTTTTGGTGATATTCGAGTACTTCAGATAATTTTTTGTAGCATTCCGGTGCCTCGTCAGCGTCTCCCCCTCTTAGTTCGATGTTCTTTTCTCTCATCATTCTTTTTGTATCGTTGAAATCTATTATTCCTTTTGTCCTATGTCCTCGGGATGAGGATAATAATTTTACTCCGAACTTATTTTTTATCCACTTCTTTTTACCGGCTGCTTTGATACGCGACATTACTCTTCCCGCGCCGTGAACCGTAGAAAATAGAGATGACCGTGATTCTTCGGAGTCTACACCCTCAACTATTACCGATTCATCTGCCATTGTTGAGCCTATAAATGATATTTGTCCCGGGAATGCAGGAGTACATCCTTTTCTGATAACTATAAACTCTGTCCCGAAATGGTTCTCTTTCCACGCAAAATTATGATGATTATGAACAGTATATAACTGTTTTGTCCCTAATATCTTTATGACCTTATTTACTACCGCATCTCTTCCGGCATATGCATATTCTCCTGCAAGCTGCATTGCGTATATGTAATTCTGTCCCAGTTCGGAATTTATCCTGAGCAGTGTCGGAGGAGCATTCATTCTGTTAACATCCCTGGGTCTGTCTTCAAAATTTAATCCTCTTGCTAACGCAAGAAAACCCATTGCGGTCCTGTGCCCGAACCCTCTTGAACCAAAGTGTACACCAACCCAGAGCTGTTCTTTTTCATCTTTGAATAAGTCTACGTAATGATTCCCGCTTCCTACGGTACCAAGCTGTTCGTAAGCTAATTTAAAAAGTTTTCTTAATGGTTTAAAATCAGATTTTTCAATTTTGTCAAGTATTGGGTGTTCTATTGGTTCGGGATTTGGTCTTCCAAGCCCAAATCCTATTTGTTTTACTATTTCATCCATTATTTTTTTTATTTCAATGTCACCCGCTTTTAAATTAGTCATAACAGCTTTGTTTCCGCAGGCAATATCGAATCCCACACCGGAAGGACTTATATAGTCTTTATAGGCAACAACACCTCCTATAGGCATGCTGTATCCTAAATGATGGTCTGCACATAAAACCGCATATTCGGCTTTCTCGGAACAAATCTTAATTTGTTCGTAAGCATCAGGGTCTATTTTTCCGTATGTTATTATTTTATTTTTTATATTTTCCCTGACTTTCAGTTCTGTTTTGTTGATTATATAGTCTCTTGCCTGACTTTCAGTCCTGCCAGCCTTCCTGACTTTAGTTAGAACTTTTAGTTAATGTAAAAATTAATAAAATAAAATCAAAAAATATAATGAATTTTTTGGTTTTATTTTTACAAAGACAATAATTAATTTGTCATAAAATCAGTCCTTTTCCTGTTTGCAGATTTTCAGTCCTGACTTTCAGTTTAGGAGGGAAAAGGATGTTAAATTATAAATGTTAAATTACAAATGTTAAATTATAAATTATAATGTCCGGAAGTACTACAATTATAATGGCTTTTGCTTCTATGGTTGCAGCAGTTGTTCCGATGATGATTTATCTTTTGTTTATCTGGTGGCTTGATAGAAATGAACGCGAACCATTCTGGTTGGTTTTTCTCAATTTTTTCTGGGGCGCTACAGGAGCAATTATACTGGGTATTATAGGAAGTCTCATATTTCAAATACCACTTTCAACCGTAATACATGAGTTTAGCTCTGGTAATTCATCTGACCTTGAACAATTATCCGGTGCAATTATTACCGCGCCGATTGTCGAAGAATTTACAAAAGGAATATTTCTGGTTGGAATGTGCTTTACAAAAAGAGTTGACGGAGCAGTGGACGGGGTGGTTTACGGTGGCGCTATCGGGCTTGGGTTTGGTATGACCGAAAACTTTATGTATTTTCTTACTTACGGTTCCACGCCCGCAGACTGGCTTGTACTTGTAATTATCAGAACTCTATTTTCTGCGGTGATGCACCTTGTCTCTCAGGGTACTTTTGGTGCAATTATCGGATATGCAAAGTTTATAAGTCTGCCGTTTATGATAATATCAATATTTTTAGGATACATCGTTGCGGTGATTATTCATTTTTTATGGAATTTTTTCGTAAGTTTCGAAGATACATCGATTCTCGGATTTTTATTCTTATTTCTTTATGTAAGTTTTGGATTCGCAGTTCTGCAAGTCGCCCTTTATTTTGAAAGCAGATTTATTGCCAAAGAACTTCAGGAAGAGTCGAAAGAAGGAACTATTCCCCCAGACCACCTTAGATTTATTCCCTACGTCTATAAAAGATACAGGAAAGGCTGGTGTCCATACGGAGTTCACCAGAAAGAATATGTCAGGGACTGTATAACGCTGGCACTAAGAAGAAACCAATATAAGCGCACATCCGGTATCAGAAGAGAAAGCATTTTAAAGGATATTCAACAATTAAGATATAAAATTCAGCAAATGTTTTATAATGCTAATCTCAGATATCATAACTACTATAAAGGTAACTAAAATTAAATATTGATATCATTTTCATTAATTATTGTTAACTATAAGTCTTCTGATTATTTACTGAAATGTCTTAAATCGATATACGAAAACGAAAAAGAAAATAATTTTAATGTAATCGTTGTAGATAATGCTTCAAAAGACAATTCAGCTGAAGTAATTAAAGGAGTTTCCAAAACATATAAGAACTTTTCATACGAAATCCTTGATGAAAAAAAAAGTTTTTCTTACGCAAACAACCTGGGAATAAAAAGAAGTAATGCAGAGTTTATTGTAATCTTGAACCCGGATATTGTTCTGAATGACTCTACGCTTGAAAGATTAAAAAATAATTTTAATATAAACCCGAAGCTTGGTGCTGTCAGTCCTTATTTAATCGGAACAGACAAAAAGTTTCAGAACAGATATTTTCAGAAACTTCCCTCGGTTATTCAGTTTGTACTTTTTTATTCCTTTTTGGCAAAACTGTTTGAGAAATCTAAATTTCTAAAAAATAAATTTTTGTATAACTTACCCGAATCTGATAAGGTTCCGAAAATGAATCAGGCTACTTCATTTGCAGAAGTAGTGCAAATTCCATGTGCCTTTTTTATGACAAAGAAAGAAGTTTTGAATAATATTGGATTACTTGACGAAGACTATAACCTCTTCTTTGAAGATGTTGATTTATCTTTTAGAATCTCCAGCAGATATAAAATTGCAGTCGATACGTCTGTTAAAGTAACACATTTCGGGGGAAGCTCTTTTTCTGATGAAAATTCGAATAATTACTGGATGTATGGAAGGTTTATAATGAGTATGAATCTTTTTTTTGACAAACATTATCACGCTCTAAGAAATACATTGTTTAAACTGTTTTGCGTTACTAATTCGTTATTACTTGTTTTTGCTGAATTTGCAAAGGGAATATTTGGAAAGAGAAATTCGATCAGAATTCTTAAGCATAAATTTTTTTTAAAAGAATTTGTTAGACATTATTTTTAATTTCCAATTATTCTCTGAGTTATTTTTATCCATTGTGAAATCGACTTTCTTTTATGTTTTTTTAAACCAAGACACCTGCTTCTGTAAAAGAGTACTTAAGAGTCCATAATTATATATTCGTTATTAATTTTTAATTTTATTCATTATTTGTTAAACATAGTAATTCCAAATTACAATGGTGAAGAGCATATTAGAACCTGTTTAAGTTCACTCTTGAACCAGACGAATAAAAACTTTCAGATAATTATTGTGGATAATTATTCTTCGGATAACTCTGTGAAAATTATAAAAGATGAATTCTCTAATCTGTTGAATATTTATATAATATCTTTGAATTTGAACCAGGGGTTTGCTAAGGCAGTTAATAAGGGAATAGAACACTCTTTACAGGATAAGAATGTAAATTATGTATTACTTTTGAACAATGATATCGAGTGTACAAAAACCTTTGTTGAGGAAATGCTTAAGGTATTCTTAGAATCTGAAAAAAGCCCCTTGTTTTCTTTTCAAAGAAAAAACATGGCTCTTGGTAGTGACCATACAATCATACAACCATACCACAATAATTCTTTTTATTCTTCCGGCAAGGTTGGAATAGTAGCATGTAAAATGTTAAATTTCTATGATAGGAAAATTATAGATGCTGCGGGTGATTTTATTAAAAAGAAAGGAGTACCTTATGCAAGGGGATTTGGAGAAAAGGATGTTGGACAATATGATAAACACGAATATGTATTTGGTGCATGTGCAGGAGCAGCATTATATTCGAGACACGTTTTTGAAGTTATAGGGCTTTTTGATGAAGATTTCTTTGCTTATTATGAAGATGTTGACTTTAATTTCAGATCTCAAATTGCGGGATTTAAATGTTATTATAATCCTGAGGCAGTATGTTACCATAAAAGAGGTGCGACTTTTAAAAAGATAGAAGGATTGGAGACTATGTATTGTGAAAGGAACCTGATTTCGCTTAGAATAAAAAATTATCCGGTAAGTCTGTATTTGAAATATTCTGTTTTTTTCTTTCTTGGAAGAATCAGAAGATATTTTAATTTCTTAAGACATAATTCTATAACCGTATTTATATACGCAGTTAAAGGCTATTTTCTTGGATTGCTTCATATTCCTTCAGCTCTTAAGAAAAGAAGAGAAATCCAAAAGAATAAAAATGTTACAGTTAATTATCTTGATAGTTTGCTTACTTGATTTTATAAAATAAGTTTTTCCGGTTTGATGCTCTGTTTTTACATTTTTTATATATTCGTTTTTAATTGTTAAATTTTTATAGTTGACTAAATACATTTTAATAATAGTAGTTTACTTTATAATTTTTTCTCTCTGCTTTACTTTTTTGTCTCCTCCATTTGAAGCACCGGATGAAAACAAGCACCTTTCTTATGTAAATTATATTTCTTTTTACAAGTCGCTTCCTGACCAGTATGAAGGGATTAATAATCCTGAAAAATATGTACCGCAGGGACATCAACCTCCTCTTTACTATGTTTTACTGACGGGCATAAATTTTGTTGCTAACTCGGGAAAACCGATTAAATTTTCTGAAATTCCAAACCCGGAACATTATCGCAACGGAGGAAGCAAAAGCCATGTTCCTGTTTATCTGCACTCAATATCATCACCCTTTGAGAGCGGACAGGATAAATTTATGTTTTACCTGTTCCGAGTTCTCTCGGTCTTAATGGGTGCAGCAACAGTTTTTTATATTTTCCTGATATCGGGACAAATTTTTGGAAAAAAATATGTTTCTCTTCTGCCACCTCTTTTTGCAGCTTCGCTGCCGCAGTTTGCTTTTGTTTCTTCAGTGATTAATAACGACAGTCTTGCAATTTTAATCTCTACAATTCTTTTTTATTACTTTATAAAAATCAGCAACAGTAAAGAAAAAATCATTAATTACATTGTTTTCGGAATTCTAGCAGGAGTAGGAATAATAACCAAAAAAACCACTGCTTTTGTTCCCGTCGGAGCTCTAATTGTACTTATCATTTCCTTGATTACCAAAAAAGCAACGGTTCAAACAGTAAAGAACTCTTTTGTGTCGTTTCTATTATTAATATTATTCGGGGCTTTTTTCTTCATTAGAAATATTTTAGTGTATAATGAAATTTTTGGAACGAACATGGAAATTAGCACTATGCCATTTTATTATCAGCCTAAAAATATTTTTTCTTATGAGTTCTGGAATTACTTTTTTATTACATTTCTTCCCAAATTAACAATCTCGTTTATTGCTGCCTTCGGATGGATGAATGTTGGTTTTGTTCCGGAAAATCTTACTCCGGAAAAAATAAATGCGGAAGTATTTATCTATGCCGGATATCTGATTATCTTTTTATTAACTTTGTTTTTTATTGTACGTTATTCTCTTATATCAAAACTTAAAGATCATAAACAAAATTATCTGCTGCTATTTTTTCTTCTCTGTTTTTTTTCGGTAACATATTTCAATACATTTTTTACACAATACCAGGGAAGATACATGCTTCCTGCAATATCTATGATTTCGATTTTGATTTTTTATTCCGTTTATAAACTACGCATTCTTACAAAACTTCGATCTACCGACACTAAAACACAGTATCCTTCAGGCACGGTAAATGGCGAATGTTGCAAAATCTCAATACTTATATTTATCCTGCTCATGACATTGGTAATTTTCTTCGTGGTTTCCGATGTGGTTTCCATCCTGAAAATTATTAATTTTTACCATTCGGCAAACTTTCCCGAGCTCCCGGGACAAATTGTATTATCTCAATCACCAGATATTTCACATTGTCAAACTTTCTGTTTTACAACTTAAAGTCAGGTAAGATTTATGAATGATATTTCTTCTTTAAATAAAATTATAAAAGTTTCAATAATAATAATAAACTATAATGGCAGTAAATTTCTTTGTGAATGTATTGATTCTGTATTGAATCAATCCATTGATAATTTTGAAATTATAATTGTTGACAATGCATCTACAGATAATAGTCTGGATTTATTAAATTCCTATAAAGATAACCGTATTAGAGTCTTCCCTCAGACTGTTAATCTTGGCTTTACTGGTGGAAATAACACCGGCTATAAGTACTGTTCCGGAAAATATATTGTGCTTCTTAATAATGATACAGTTGTTGAAAAGACATGGCTTGATAACCTTGTAAAGATTTTCGAAAATTATCCGGAAACAGGAATAGTACAATCACTTGTTTTAACCGAAGGTATTCCGGATAAGTATTATAAAAAAAACGGCAGTATAAATTTTCTGGGACATAATATTATGGAAATTTTTGATATAGAGAAAAATGGTGTGGGAGAAATATTTCAGGCAACCGGTTGTTCAATGATGTTTGAGAAAAAACTTATTGACAGCTTTGGTTTCTTGTTTTTAAACGAATATTTTGCTTATGCTGAAGATACTTTTTTGTGTTTCAGGGTTAAGTTTTGCGGACTTGGGATAATTCATAATGCAAAATCTGTAGTTTATCACAAAGGGGGAGCAACAGTGAAAGCAGTCTCCTCCGGACTAAAGTCAGGTTTGCTGGCATTTTACAGAGAAAGAAACAGAATTTTAAATTTTCTTCTCTTTTTTTCCAAAGGATTCATTTTCAAAATTTCTCCATATTTAATTCTGAATTTTTTTGCTAAATTTATTGCCGGAATATTTATTAAAAAATACTCTTCATTTTCAATTATCAAAGCTTATTTGTGGATAATTAAAAATAAAAATTTGATAAAGAAGAACAGAAAAATACTGCAAGAACAGTATGTTAAAAAAGAGAATTACGTAATAGGTTATCTTACATGCAAATTATTTAATGGTAATAATATTTTCGGGAAATTTTTTAATGGTATTTCAAAGATTTACTGCAGGATAATTGGAATTAGAACAGTTGAATTTATCAAACACTAAACTAAAAGTCAGGACTAAAAGTCAGGACTAAAAATCAGGACTAAAAGTCAGGTAACTTTATTAACCGAAAATGGTATCTTTTATTATTGTAAATTATAAACAGAAAAAATTATTAAAAGAATGTATCTGTTCTGCCTTTTCAAATTTCAGAAGTTACCCGTTTGAAATCATAATTGTTAATAATTCAACCGAAGAAGACCTGTTGGAACTAAAGTCAAGTGTTGACAGTAATTTTAATTTAAGAATTATAAATAATGAAAACACAGGATATTCCAAAGCTAATAATTTAGGGGCGGAAAAGGCAAAAGGAAAATATATTTTATTCCTGAATCCGGACACACTTATTGAAAATGATTTCTTAAAGCAGCTTGTTAATCATTTTGAAAACATAAAATTTGGAGCAATCGGCCTTAAGGTAATGTATCCGGACGGAACTTTTCAGGTATCTTTCGGAAAAGAGATATCTGTTCTAAACGAATACAGAAATAAAAAAATTGAAAGACTATATTCTCAAGGTAAATTAAGAAAAATTTATAAACTTGAGAAAAAATACAAAACCGTCAGAAAAGTAGACTGGGTAAGCGGAGTAGCTCTTTTTATAAGAAAAAAGGTATTTGAGGAAGTAAACGGATTCGACGAAAATTACTTTCTTTATTATGAAGATGCTGACCTGTGCAAGAGACTAAAGAATAAAGGCTATGAAAATTATTTTTACCCCTTCTCAAAAATTGTTCATTACAAAGGAGAAATAACAAACAAGGAGTTTTTCAATAATGTATATAACCGCTTTAAAGAATCACAATCCTTTTATTATAAAAAGCACAAATCATTTCTGCAAAGACTATTAGTAAAATTACACCGTAAAATAAAAAATTAAAAAATTTACTATAATTAAAACCAAAGTCCTGAAGGCAGACAGATATTAATTATTAATTGTCCTGTTACTTTATTAAAAAATGAGTAATTTTGAAAAAAGCAATTTAATTGATTTTTAAAAACATTAAGAAAATATTAGTATTTAAATTATGTTGTTTTGGAGATTTGGTCTTTATTACTCCAACGATTAATGCATTGAAACATAATTTTCCCGACGCAAAAATAACAATTATTTCTTCTTCTTGGGTTGAAAAAATTTTACCATATATGACAGATGTGGATGAACATATAATTTATGACCCTCCCGAAAGGGAAAACACTATGAAGAAAATTAAATCTGCCCGTTATTTAATTAAAATGCTGAAGCAGGAAAGATTCGACCTTGCATTTCTTGGGCACAGAACAGGATATTTCGGGCTGATACTTTTTCTCGCAGGTATTAAATACCGTTTTGGGTTTGATGTAACTAAATTTATAAATTATAATGAGCACTTCGACCAAACTGTTTATGAACCTTTAAGGTATTTAAATATATTAAAAAAATATAAGTTTGAAATCAATAATGCTTCACCTGTCCTTGTTCAGAAAAAATCACGAAATGAGATTTTAGGGAAGTATAATATACCGAAAAATAAATTTATTATTGGACTTTTTCCATTTGGGGGGATAAATCCGGGCACAAGGATGGAGATTAAAAGATGGGGGCTTGAAAATTACTTGCAGCTTATTAACATGATAAGCAATAACTTGAAAGAAATTTCATTGATTGTTTTTCAGGGCAAAGAAAAAGACGAAACTATCAACATAGATTTAACAGAGTATAATATCCTGGGTACTCAGTATGAAAACATAAATTTATATAAGTTTGATATAGATAGCGACTTGATTTCGGTCTGTAATATTTTTATTTCTAGTGATACAGGTCCTCTGCATATTGCGGCTGCATTCGGAGTATCTACTCTTTCTATATTCGGTCCTTCTGACCCCAGGATAGTATCACCCGCACAAAGCCATATATATGGAAATTGTATAAGTCCAAAACCTGCCAAATCACGGCAAATACACTCATATATCTGGAAAGAAATTGAATGCAGTCCCTGTTATACTCCCGAAACGTCGATTGACAGAAGAAATAAAAAATACTGGAAAGGCAATAGTTTTATATGTTATAAGGGAACAACAGCTTGTATAAAACAAATATCTGTGGACGAAGTATATGCCAAATTGTCTGTAATGATTAAACTACTTAATAATTAAAAATCACACCTAATATGAGAAAAATTGGGATTTTTGGCGGTGCCTTTAACCCCCCGCATATTGCACATCTGATACTGGCTCTGGATGTTAAAAAACAACTGGGACTTAACAAAATTATATTTATTCCCGCAGGAAATCCACCACTGAAAAAAAATGAAGTTGTAGATTCTCGTCATAGATTAAACATGGCAAAATTAACTTTTGAAAACAAAAGGGGATTTGAAGTGTGCGATATTGAAATGAAAAAATCCTTACAAACCGGTCCCGAAAAACCGGAAAAAAGTTATACAATTGATACTATTATTAAATTACGAAACATATTTGATACGAACTCCGTAAAATTGTATTTAATAATAGGAATCGATAATTTAATTGATTTTCCGAAATGGAAAGAACCGGAAAAGCTGTTTAACTTTTGTGATATAGTAGTTATGAACCGCCCGGGATATAACAGTTCCAAAGTCAGCAGAAAATATATTAAAAAGATAATTATGCTGAATACCCCAATTCTCGGTATTTCCTCATCTATGATTAGAAATTATGTAAAAATTAATAAATCAATAGACTTCCTTGTTGTACCCAAAGTTAAAAAATATATTTTTAGTAACAATTTATATAAATAAAATATTATGCCTGACGTTAGTGAAGAGCAAACCCTGAATCAGAACCAATCATTACAACCCGACTTTGACCCGGAAGAAAAACCACAGCCTCTTACAACAGCAGAAGCAATGGTC
>VGWA01000059.1 GCA_016873795.1 Ignavibacteria bacterium | reverse complement strand
TCAATGCAGTATAACAGATAACAAATAGTAAAAAGTAAATAGTGATGAGTAACGAGTTTATCTGTGTCTTGTCCCTTAATATATAACATATAACATATAATATATAGCATATAACATATGATATATAACATATAGTATATAATAAATATAGAAAGATGGAAGAATTTATAAATAGAAAAAAAAAAAGATATAGATTATATTTACATACAAACGGCGAGCATAGCTTAGTAGGCAGAGCGTCAGATTGTGGCTCTGAAGGTCACGGGTTCGATCCCCGTTGCTCGCCCCAAGATTAAACCAGGGAAAGTGTAAATAAGTCCAAATAATACCGGACTTGAATACAATCGAAAATATTTTTAAAAAATATTAAAATTTCTTAAAAAATTGGAACTTTTTTAAATGGCAGTATTAAGTGTCTTGATAAATAAATTAATTATCAATAAATTAGTGACTTAAAGATATTAAATGCCCAGAAACAAGAAAAATATTACTGACAAAAAAGACGCGAAGTTAAAAGAAAAGGATAAATTCAAATCCGAATTCGATGCTGAAAGAGAAGAAGAAGAGAATCCAGATGATGACGGTTTAGGTTTCGGAGAGGCTGAAATATTAGACGAAGAGAAGTTAAAGAAACGCAGGAAAGAATTCGAGGATGAAGCGATGCCGCATCTTCCTCTGCTTTACAATTTTGCAAATAAGATGGTCGGGCGGCAGGCGGAGGCAGAAGACCTTGTACAGGAAACATTTTTCCGTGCATTTAAATATTTTAACAAGTTCGAAAAAGGAACTAACTGCAAGGCATGGCTGTTTAGAATTATGAAAAATTTGTTCATTAACGATTACAGAAAGTACAATAAGCAGCCGGGATTCGTAGATTACGATGAAGTGGAAAATTTCTTTGAAATAATTAAATCCGATAAACTTGACTCGAGCGACCTTCAGGAAAAGGTTTTCAACAATTTACTCGATGACGAGGTTTTAAATGCTTTGAACACGATGCCGGACGATTTTAAAACAGTGATAATATTATGCGACTTAGAGGGATTAAGTTACGAAGAAATATCGGAGTTTATACAGTGTCCGGTAGGCACGGTAAGAAGCAGGCTGCACAGAGCAAGAAAGATGCTTCAGCAGAAGTTATACAAATACGCGGAGAAACGCGGATATGATGTCGAAGCAAATTTGATACATTAATTAAATCAGTTTTATGTAATTTACTTACAAATTAATGCCCGAATCATCAAATACGAGCAGTGAAAAATACAATTTAGAGTCAATAACAGCATACATCGACAACGAATTAGACAGCGACAAAGCAAAGGAAGTCGAATCTCTGATTAAAACAGATGCGGGCATAAAGAAGTACTACGAATTTGAAAAAAGAACCAAATCCGAATTAAAGAACCGTATAAAAACCACAGCACCACCCGCCTATATTTACACAAACATATACTCAAAGATAAACCAGAATTACACTGACAAGACGGCGGTAAAATATTTTTCTGAAGTACCAAATACTAGCGACAACACGAGATACACGCCGATAATACACAACGAATATCTGAAGAAACTGCAGTACATATATTATTTCGGTGCTGCATTCATAATAATATTCGGAATATTTATAACGATTTATTATTATACGGACAACAATACCACACCTCAGCACTTAAAAAAAGATTTTGTCGGTGTTTCAATAAACGTATTTGAGAAGGTAAAGAAAAACGAAATCACAGCAGATTACAAAGCAAACACTGCGAAGGAACTGGAAGATATATTAAGCAGCGAAGCAGGATACAACTGCTGCGTCCCTGAACTTACGGATGTAATATTAATAGGCGGAACAATAAACGAAATAAACGGACAGAAACTCGTTCATATATTCTACAGAAAGGACGAATATTACATCTATATATTACAAGCACCCAAAACTGAATTACTGAGCGAGAACAGGCTGCTTCTGGAAAAAAAACACAAACAAAAAATAATCGATGGTAACAACTGGTTCTGCTGCGAGCCGACAGACTCCAACAAAATACTGATCTGGCACAATGAAGATATAGTCAGTTCGACTGTATCGAACATGAGTAAGGGGGATTTAGATTCAATTTTCAAGAACGTCAAAAAATAAAAGAAAGGAAAAGACCGATGAAAATATTGAAATATGCAATATTTTTTATTTTATTTATATTTTTAATAACAGGCTGCGGAGATAAAGAACAGCCCAAGCAGCAATCACCACAGCAGACACAGACGGAGACGAAGCCGGTATCGAACATAAAATTTTTCAAGATGACCGGTTTTGAAAAATCCACTTCAAAAAACACTCCGCCCGAATTTAACTGGGAGGAAGAAGGCAAGAAGATTTCCATAACGGATTTCAAAGGCAAGGTTGTATTCATAAATTTCTGGGCTACCTGGTGCGGACCGTGCAAAGCGGAAATGCCCTCACTTTCGAAAATAAACGAAGAACTAAAAGATAAAAATTTTGTAATGCTCGGAATCAATCTACCTGAAGGTTCAAAAATAAAAGCAGAAGATTATCTCAACACAAATCCTGTTTCATATACAATCATAGACGCGAACGGACAATTTTTTCAGGCATTTGCCGACGCCGCAGGAGCATCATCCGAAGCAATACCCACTTCATTTATAATCAATAAAGAAGGAAAAATAGCAGAAACGATAGTAGGTGCAAGAGACCACGAAACATTTAAAAAAATTATAAACAAATATTTAGATTAGAAGTTAACCGGAAATTGAATAGTATATTAAGCCGTACTTTTGTATTTTGAAGTACGGCTGATTTTTTTAAAGGAAATGAAAGTTACAAAGACTTCAAACATCGGCATACTCGGTTCAACAGGTTCAATCGGAAGAAACGTTCTCGAAGTAATCAACAGTCTGAATAGAAAAGGTTACGAAATAAAAGTCAAATTCCTTACGGCAAACAACAATATCGAAACGCTTTCAGATCAGGTAAAACTTTTTTCTCCCGAAAGCGTATACATAGAAAATCCCGGAAAAGCAGAAGAGTTCAGCAAAAAATACGAATTTAAAAATTTAAAAGTTCTTTGCGGTCAGGATAAACTCGAAGAATTAATCAGAAGGGATAATTACGATACTTTACTTGTTTCTGTTGTAGGATTTTCGGGTTTAAAGCCGACAATTGAAGCCATAAAAAGCAGGAAAAAAATCGCACTTGCAAACAAGGAAACGCTTGTTGTTGCCGGCACGCTGATAAACAAATTACTAAATGAATACGAAACCGTATTAATACCGATAGACAGCGAGCATTCGGCAATACTTCAGTGTCTCACCGGTGAAGACAAAAATACGATTAAGCGGATAGTTCTTACGGCATCCGGCGGTCCATTCCGGACAAAAAGCATAGAAGAAATCGGAACCTGTACGGTCGAAGACGCATTAAAGCATCCAAACTGGAATATGGGAAATAAAATCACAATAGACAGTGCTACAATGATGAATAAAGGACTTGAAGTAATAGAAGCTAAACACCTTTTTAATATAGATGTTAGCAGGGTTCATGTAATAATTCATCCACAGTCAATCATACATTCATTTGTAGAGTTTATTGACGGTTCGGTAAAGGCACAGCTTGGGGTACCGGATATGAAAATTCCAATACAATACGCACTGACATATCCGCACAGGATTCAGTCCGATTTTCGGCGTATAGATTTCAACAATTTAAAAGATTTGAGTTTTGAGGAACCGGATTTTAAAAAATTCAAATGTTTAAAGTTAGCATACGAAGCTGCGGAGAAGGAAGGCACATATCCAACGGTTCTGAATGCTTCAAACGAAGTAGCAGTGAACTTATTTTTAAATAATAAGATTACATTTTTAGAGATAGCGGACATAATCGAAGAGCAGTTAGAGATTCACACGAGCAAAGAAAATTTTGAGATAGAAGACATATACGAAACAGACCAAAAAATCAGGAAAAACTTAACAGAAAAACACAGATAGTAAATAAAAGAAAGTAATTAAAGTGGAAATACTCAGCACAATATTTTATTTTTTAATAATAATAGGAATTCTTGCATTAGTTCATGAGTTCGGTCATTTTATAACTGCGAGATTAACTGGGATGAGAGCGGAAGTATTTGCAATAGGTTTCGGACCGCGTTTATTCGGATACAATAAAATCAACAAATTCACATTCGGAAAATTAAAAGACGAAATCGAGCTCGGACAAAACACGGATTACCGTATTTGTGCATTTCCAATCGGCGGGTTCGTAAAAATTTCCGGTATGATAGACGAGAGTATGGACAAGTCAACCGTAAGCAGCGTCCCGCAGCCGTGGGAATACAGATCAAAGCCGATCTGGAAAAGAACGATAGTTATTACAGCCGGAGTACTGATGAATTTTCTGCTTGGTTTTTTAATTTTCTATGCAATAAACATATTAAAGGGAAAAGACATAATTGATACCACGACTATCGGTTATGTTGAAAAGAATTCATTAAGTGAAGCGGCAGGATTAAAAGAGAAGGACAGGATAATATCAATCAACAAAGAGACTATCTCGAACTGGCAGGATATCAATCAGGCATTTATAAATTATTACGGAGAAGACATAAATTTCAGAATCAACAGAAACGGGAAAGACACGTTACTTTTTCTTCCTTCACAGAGTTTTGCTACGGTATCCGATCCGATGAATTTCGGATTGAAGCCCGACAGCACATTAATAGTAATAAGAGATGTCTTATCCGGAAAGCCCGCAGAAGCATCAGGAATAAAGCCATTGGATTTATTAATAAAAGTCAACGGTGAAACAATAAAAAATCAGAATTATTTATCCGAATTAATTCGTTCGAATGCAGGGAAAGTTTGTATATTTGAATACGAAAGAGACGGTATCAGGCACACTACCGACATAAAAGTCGGAGAGGATTCTTTAATCGGGATTGTTTACGGCGAAACATATCTCGGCAATATAAAGAACATCAAATACGGGATACTGAGTGCTGTTCCCGAGACAATCGGAGATATGTACAGATTCATAGCATTGACACTCGAATCTTTATACAAAATAATCAAAGGCGACATACCGTTCAGAAAAGCGGTCGGAGGACCGGTAAAGATTGCGCAATTCTCCGCAAAATCGGCTGAAGGCGGATTTTTCCCGTTTATGCAGTTTTTAGCGTGGCTATCAATAACACTTGCGATATTCAACATACTACCCTTCCCTGCTCTTGACGGCGGGCATTTTATTGTTTTAATGTACGAAGCTGTTTTCAGGAAACCAATACCCAATAAAGTACAAATAACAATACAGTATATCGGAATGATATTCCTTCTTGCTTTTATGTTATTTGTAATTTACAACGATATTATAACCTCGATAAAATAAAAATTTATTTCAGCAAGAGCATTTTTTTCACCTCTATGAATTCACCCGCAGTAAGTTTGTAGAAATACATTCCGCTCGGCAATCCGCTCCCGTCAAATATTACCTTATAACTCCCCGCCTGTAATCTTTGATTTAAAAGTGTTATAACTTCTTTCCCGAGCAAGTCATATACAATTATTTTTGCATTACCTGAATTTAAAATTTCAAATTTAACATTTGTCATTGAATTGAAGGGATTAGGAAAATTCTGTTCCAGTTTATAATTCTGAGGAATAATTTCATTTATCATTTTTACGGATGAAGTCGGATAAAAAATAAATTTTGCAATAACCGGTAAATGGTCTGATCCGTAATGCAATGCGTCTGCAATCGAATCGGGAACGGCAGTATTCGGTCTTCTGTTAATCGAATCGTTATAATGATTTCCGTCATTACCGTACTGCACCATCGAACTATCCAAATAAACAATTCCACCCGGGAGAGAAACTGCTTTTGAAAATAAAATCATATCGAACCTGTCATCCAATCCGCCTGTAGAGCCGCCGTCAGGCAATGCCCTTGTTCTGGTTGATTGCGTATGAAAAAATCTGTATTGATATTGGTTGAAAGTTCCGACCATTGTAATTGCATCGATAAAATGTCCTTCCGTTCCGGGAGTTTCGGCAAGCAGATTCTGGTATGCGACTTCGGTTGAACTGTAAACATTAAAATCACCGAGTACGATAAAATCCGTTCCGTTCGGCAATGAATTAGTATATTGTCTGAGTACTGCTACTTCCTGAACTCTCTGCTGTTGATTTGCTGTTGTACTTCCTGCTTTTAGATGAACTCCGAAAATAATCAATTGCCTGTTTGTTTGTGCATGATTCAGCAGAAACATATTTATATTTCTGCCGACTGTCTGCAGGGGATAATTTAGTATGAAAGTAAATTTATTTGCTTTATAATAGCACACATTATTTGCATCGGGACCGAGGACGAATGTCCCCATCAGATATTTTCCGGGAGTATAATAATTCAGCACATTATTTAAAAAATTCTGTGCGTGCATTTCGAGTGTAACTTCATTTGCAACGATAATATCCGGGTCGGTTGCAAGCATTACTTTCCTGAAATTCGTATCTCGCGGATTAGGAAGGATATTATAAAATAGCAGGTTATAAGTCATTATGCTTATTGTATCCTGCGAAAATGCCTGTAATGAAATCACAAGCAGAATAAGGGTCAGGAATATTGTTTTGGTTGTTTTCAATATATTATATTTTCAATTATTAAACAAAGAACGCAAATAATAATTTCATATTTTTTTTTCTACAGAGATTTCGCAGCTACGCTGCTTGCTGGGGATGTTAATATTATGCTACAAAGATTTCACGGCAACGCCGTTAAAAAATATGTTAACGGATACATTGGTACAAATGTATCGCAGCTACGCTGTTTGTTAGGGATGTTAACATTATGCTGCAAAGATGTCACGGCTATGCCGTTGTTATAATAAATTTGTCGCAGCTACGCTGCTTGCTGGGGATGTTAATATTATGCTATAAAGATTTCACGGCAACGCCGTTAAAAAATATGTTAACGGATACATTGGTACAGAGATTTCGCAGCTACGCTGCTTGCTGGGGATGTTAATATTATGCTATAAAGATTTCACGGCAACGCCGTTAAAAAATATGTTAACGGATACATTGGTACAGAGATTTCGCAGCTACGCTGCTTATTGGGGATGTTAACATTGTGCTACAAAGATGCCACGGCTACGCCGTTAAAAAATATGTTAACGGATACATTGCTACAAAGGCGTCGCAGCTACGCTGCTTGCTGGGGATGTTAATATTATGCTACAAAGATTTCACGGTTACAATGTTTTGTTAGTTCCTAACTAAAGTCCTAAAGGCAGGAATGATAAATTATAAATGATAAATTATAACTAAAGACAGGAAGGCAGGCAAGCAGTGTACTTTGCGAACAAGGGGGAAGAGAGAAATGCAACTTATAAGAGAAAATTGTATTCCTGTTGAGAAAATTATTTGATTAAAATCATACTTCTTGTTTGTGAGAAATTTCCTGTTTGAAGGCGGTAGAAATATACTCCACTGCAGAAGTTTTCGGGGAAAAATGAAATTTTATATCTGCCCGGCAGCTGTTTCTCGTTTACAAGCACTACTACTTCCCTGCCAAGTATATCAAACACAGTCAACCTGACATCAGCCGCCCCTTTAATATCATATTCTATAACCGTTGAGGAATTGAAAGGATTGGGATAATTCTGCATCAGAGCAAATTCTTCCGGTATAAAATTTTCAATTTTTCCTGTAAAGGTAGAGCCGCCGTTTGTAGTTTTCAATAAAATCCCTCCGCTTCCTGTAATCCAGCCGGTATTCGAATTTATAAAATACACACAATTTAAATTTTTATTACCGCCTGCAGATTTCGATATCCAGATGTCTCCGCTGTTTGTCGACTGTAAAATCGTACCATTGCTTCCCGTTATCCAGCCCGTATAACTATCTGTAAAATATATCGAATATAGATTATTAATTGTTCCGCTTTGTACTGCAACCCAGCTGTCTCCCCCGTTATATGTTTTCATAATCAATCCGCCGCTTCCTATCAGAAAACCGACATTACTGTTAATAAAAAACATATCCCGGTAATCGTTTGAAGGAATAACAGTATAATACCAATTAACACCGTTATCCGTTTTATAGAATCTGTTTACACCGCTGCCCGTGAAAAATCCGTAAATTTCATTCACAAAAAAAAGCAAATTATAATTTCCCGAACCCGTGACCTGATATTGTACATTCCAGTTAATCCCGCCGTTTGTGGTTTTATACAATGTCGCCGGGATGTAGTTTCCTATAACCCATCCCGTATTCTGATTAATAAAATACAAATCAAAATATGATACCAATCCGGAAACGATAAATTTACTCCAATTTAGTCCCCCGTTTGTGGATTTCAATATTGTATTATACGCATCAGCAATAGCCCAACCGTTATTAGGAGTATTAAATAGAACCTTACTGACTGACAGGTTAGTATCAATTGAATATTTACTCCAGTTATATCCCCCGTCGGTAGTTTTAAATACATTTCCCGAATCCGCTCCAATCCATCCCATATTAACATCAAAAAAGTAATTTGCATGAAAATTCAAATCGGAAAAATGAGATTTACATATCCAATTATTTCCCGCATCCGCAGAATGCCATAAATATCCATAATCACCCGCTAACCAAACATTAAGAGCATCGGATAAAAATACGGAATTATAATCAGATGTCATACCGGGTGTTTTAACAATCCACTGACTGCCTCCGTTTGTCGTAACCAGAACTGTGTTATAAGAGCCGGTAGCCGCACCGATATTTTCACTGACGAAATATACCGAATTCAGCGAGTTTGAAATTCCGGTAGTCTGTTGAAACCAGTTTGTTCCCCCGTTGGTAGTTTTCAACAAATACCCGTAATTTCCCGAAGCCCATCCGATGTTATTATTAATAAAATGAACTGAATACAAATCTCCTGTAATTGTACTGTACTGCATAATCCACTGTTCGCCTGAATCAGTAGTTTTGAGTATCGTTCCTTCCGAACCTACAGCCCATCCCGTATATGCATCGACAAAATACACGAAGAACAAATGATTTGCGGTTCCGCTGTTCTGATTAATCCAGTTATTTCCTCCGTCCGTAGTTCTGATAATTTTTCCGTTGTTTCCTGCAGCCCATCCGAAATCAGAGCCGGGAAAGCAAACAGAATAGAGATTTTCAATTGTACCGCTCGATAGCAAATTCCAGATGTTTCCTCCGTTCGATGTTTTAAAAATTCTTCCGCCGTTGCCAGAAATCCAGCCGGTATTCGTATTCAAAGCAGAAACCGAATTCAACCGTGAATTCAAGCCGCATACCTGCGCCGACCAGTTCACACCTCCGTTTGTTGTTTTAAATATTCTTCCCGAATCACAAACCAGCCACCCTGTATTTAAATCCAAAAATTTTACACAGTTTATATTATCTAATGCAGGATACGGATTTATCGAATACCATTGAGCTTTCAAGCAAAGAGAAAATAATACAAGTACGAAAAAAACTATTGAAAAAAATTTTTTCATACAAAACGATTTAAAAGAAAAATACCAAATAAAAAAACAAATAACAATTAATTATCCAGTAAATCAAGTTCCATCAGAAAAGTCGGTCTTTTATAATGAATCCTGATATCGGGATTTCCGCGCAATTCGGAAAATCCGAGTTTTTTATAAAGATTAACAGCCTTATTCAGTTTCCAGTTTGTTTCGAGTATAATTTTTTTTGCACCCGCATTTTTTGCTTTTTCTATTGCCGCCAAAGCCAGTTTTTCACCGATTTTCATGCCCTGATATTTTTCCGAAACCGCCATCTTTGAAAGTTCATACAATTCGTTGTTATGTTTTATCATAGCGGTCGTTCCGCATACAGTATTTTTAACCTTTGCAAAAATAACGAACCCGCCTTTATCAATAATATATTTTTCCGGATTGTTTAAGATTTGTTCGTCTTTTTGTTCGACCGTAAAAAATTTTCTCAACCACTGTGAATTAAGTCTTTTAAAATAAACTTTTAATTTTTTTTTGTAGTCTATTATTTCTATTTGTTCTTTGCTACTTTTTTGTTTGCTATTTCTCAAAAACGCATGCAATTTATTTTTATAATTGTGTTTAACTATCACGAGCGTATAATCATCTTTATAAATTTCCGATTGAGAGAAATTTTTTGTTTTCTCAACAATTCTTTCGAGTAATTTGTCCGCAGGCAAATCCCTGCATGGAACTATGGCATTAATGAGTCTGTCCAGACCGAACTCCTCCCCTTTGCTGTCGAATATTTCTATCACTCCGTCCGTATAGAAGACAATTTGTTCACCCGGAGCGAGTTTAACCGAACGAGATTTATAATTTGCTTCTTTAATAAGGCACAATGAAGGACCTCCCGCAGAAAGTTTTTCGATTTTTCCGTCATTGCGAAAAACCAAAGGCGGATTATGACCGCAGTTAGAATAGATAAAATTATGATTTCTGCTGTCAAGAATTCCGTAAAACGAAGTAATAAAGTCGCTTCTTCTTGTAAACTCCGACAATTGTTTATTCAAAGACTTCATTAACACGGACGGTTTTGAATATTTTTTTGCCTGCGAACGAAGAAGTGCCCGAAAAGCAGTCATTATAAGTGCCGCGGGAATACCGTCACCCGATACATCCGCAACAGCAATACCTGTTTTGTCCTGATTAATACTAATATAATCGAAATAATCACCGCCGATTTCATAAGTAGGTATACACAATCCCGCAAAATCGTATCCTTTTATTTTGGGAGAATCATGCGGAAGCAATCTCGACTGCACTTCACTTGCGATTTGCAATTGCTTTTCCATTTTTTTCTTTTCGAGTATCTGATGGTGCAGCATTGCTTTTTCGATTGAAATCGAAGCAGCATCGGCAAAGAAACTCATTATCTCAAGGTCATTTCTATCGAATGCTCCGATTTTATCGCTTTCTACATCCAGTGCACCTATTGCTCTGTTATCTTTCATAATCGGAACCGCAATTTCAGAAAGTGTTCGTTCCCTTCCGACCACATATCTCGAATCGAGTCTTACATCCGGAATAATCACACTTTCACCTGTTCTAATGACATACCCAATAATTCCTTTCCCGGACGAAAGCATTTCATCCTGTTCAGGGGGACGGTTATCGTAACCCCTGATTGCAATACCGCCGATTAGCTGCCTCGGAAAATGATACCGCGGATGTATTATATCCTGACTAAGCACAAAGATTCCCGCAGCATCATGCTCTATAATATTCTTCAGAGTATCGAGGAGATTATTAAGAATTACATCGAGTTCCAGAGTATCTCTCATTTTATTAGAGATTTCTCTCAGGAGTTCGTATTTTTTTTCAGCAGTTAATTTTATCTTTTTAATCATACCGAAAACCTAAAATCTAACAAATAAATATATTGAACATACGAAGCAATTTACAGTCATTTAAGAAACCAACGTAAAAAACTTTTACGAATTAATATTTTTCTTCTGCATTTTCCAGAATATCAAAGCAGAGGCGATACAGACAATTCCTGTTACAATTCCTGTTTCCGAAACAAGATAAGCGGCATAATCTTTATGAACTGTCATCTCATAAAATATTCCCATTAAAATAGTATTTCCGCTTGCATGAAGAATAACACCCGTCCACAAACTTTTTGATTTTTGAATTAAGACCGTTCTTAAAAAGGAATAACCTGTAAGAACCATTGTAAATCCGGGCAATGCAATCCACAATGGCGTTCCCGTACCGTAAAAACCCCCGATAATTGCGGGATAATGCCACACTGCCCAAAATAAGCCGACAATCAGAGAAGTGCCCGGAACAGAAGCAATTTTTAAAAGTTTCGGAGTTAAAAATCCGCTCCATCCTAATTCTTCTCCAAAAACAGGGATACATGCAAAAAAAAATCCCAAAGACATCTTTGAAAATAATCCAATAATAAAGGGGGCAGGAAGTTCAAAGCCAATGATTTTCGCCCACTTATAGTTGATAACCTCCTCTGTAGTAAACTCGGCAAAACCGCTAAGCCATACAAGTCCGTATGCAACGATAGAAATCATCAAAGGCATAGCATAAGCGAAAGTTAAAAAGCGGATTTTCCCCGGTTTCCATCCATAATTGCGAATTTTATCTTTAAAGATTAAGGAAGTAACAACTGCAGAAATTCCCGGTGTAAACATCATCAAAAGAACCGCACCCATATTATCTTTTGCCCCGTTGAACATCCAGATAAAAATTACGGTTGTTATAATTGTTGTTATAACAAAAAATGAGATTATCTGTTTTAAAATATCTTTATTAGAAGGGTTCATTAAAAAACGAATTAGGTTTTACGTACAACTTTTTACCGGCATAATCGAATATCAGGTTAAATCTCCTGAGAGCATCGCTTCCGAGAATTGCATCGGCATTCTGTTGTTTCGAGCGTACTTCAGCGGACGGGAACACTGCTGTAACGTTTTTAAATTCGTAAATCCCGATTATCAGTTTCGATATTATTCCTTTCTTGCCGTAGATATCCCCGCTCAGTCCCCTTCCAAGATATTCCTGTGTAGTTTCCTGAGGAAGAGAAAATTTCATTTCGTTTTTTTCCAGCAATTCGACGGCATATCGGGATGCATAATCAATATATACGGAGAGACTGACAGGCGATTCATCATCAACAACGACCGAAACATCCAGCCATGGTATATTATTCCCTTTAAAATACAACGGTATCACTATCCAGTTTTCGTCAGTTTCAAATTTCCTGTTTTCATATAAAGTCATAATATTCCTGTCGTAATCGAGACCGGTCGTATAATGTCCGAAAATCGAGTTACCGATAATTCCGTTTGTCGGAAAACCTTTATATACATCTCCCTGCAGTAATAAAATCTTCTGATTTTTCATCTTAATATTTCCAAGCATAAATTCACTCGAATCGATCATAAGAGCATAGGAATCCTCGTCTTTTCCCGCTCCCCCGATTCTCACCCGCACTGCTCCTGTCATATCGAGAAGGTCTTCATAATCCGGATTATAAATAATCACGCCATCGAAAGGGAGTCCCGTATCCAATAAAATATCCGGAATCTCCAAATCTCCAATTTTTACTGTTACAAGGGTTTTGCCTGCGGACAACTTAAGCGGAATTTCATTAATCTCCTGAGAAAAAATACAGGAAGAAAAAAGAAAGCTGCCAGCAAGAAGAACAAATATGAATTTTCTTTTCATTAAATTCTTCATTTGATTTGTTTAACAATGATGATAATTGTTATACGCATTATTTATTAATCTGTTGCAAATACAACCACTAAAATAATCGACGGTTTTGATTATATATCAGAAGAATAATTACGTATAATCGATGAGTATTATTCGAATAAGCAATTACATTATCCTGTATTGACTGCATTTCTTTTCAATTTATTATTAACTGCAACGCTTCTATGTACTACAAATATTCCAGCAATTACAATAATTCCACCTATAACATCGAAAACGGAAAATTTTTCATCAAGCAGCAGAATAGCAAAAAACGCCGTAATAACCGGTTGTCCCAGCATCGTAGGAGACACCAGTGCCGCCGGCAGATGTCCCTGCACATAATTAAGCAGCAGCCATCCGCAAACCTGCACGATAATTCCCATCACAAGAAACAATAACCATGTTTTTGTATTATAACCGGTTACCGGATGATTAAAAATCAAAAGTCCGAGCATAATCGTCAAAGCAGATGCAGTAGTGGAAGTCCAGAAATACTGTATTGTATTGATAAACTTTCTGGCATACTGTGTAATGATATAATACATTCCGTAGAAAAAACCCGCACCGAGTCCGAGCAAACTTCCCGCATTAACCTTTATAATATTATTACCGCTCTGCAAAATCACAATCGCAGTACCTGCAAAAGCCACAAGCAATCCGAACCAGAAATTCTTATGAAGTTTTTCTTTAAAAATAATCATCGCGGAAATTCCGACCCACACAGGAGCGGTATTGGCAAAAAGGGTCGGCATAGTAGCACCGGTAATATCCAGACCCGTTGACCACATAAGCATATCCAATCCGAACAGAAATCCAGCAAGTACATTCAGCAAAATAATCCTTACAGGCGGTTTTTGAACAGTTTTCGAAAAATTGAAAGCAAACGGAATCGCCATTGCAGCCGATGCAATCAGCATCCGGTAAAAAGTCGAAACATTCCCCGGTGCATCGGCAAGTTTAATAAAAATCGCCGCCAATCCGATAATCAGCAATCCCATTCCCAGAGCGGAATAAACAATAATTTTGTCTTTCGGTAATTTCATAAAAATAAAATCTGTGTGCAAAATATAATTTCTATACCGAGTAATCAAGTGTTAAGAAAAACCATTTCCCGGTGATGTTGATAGAAAATCTTTTAGCACTGAGGGAGGAATATTTTTATTATATAAAAGTGTCGCAGCTACGCTGCTTGTTGGGATTGTTAACATTGTACTACAAAGATGTCACGGCTACGCCGTTGTAAATATGTTAACGGATACATTGCTACAAAGATGTCACGGCTACGCTGCTTTTTAGAGATGTTAACATTGTACTACAAAGATTTCACGGCTACGCAGTTGTTATAGAGGTGTTGCAGATATCCCGATAAAGCCGTGACTGAACTTTAATTTGGGTTTTTATTTACTATTACGACATTTGTCGTCCATATATTTTTATGGTTATTAGCGAGTGA
>VGWA01000058.1 GCA_016873795.1 Ignavibacteria bacterium | reverse complement strand
CAGCAAGTAAATTTTTCTCTGTTTGTGTTCCTTTTAAATCTTTCATAATTTTTTTCTCGAAAATTGTTATATAAAAATTTTAATGCTATGTAAAATTAAATCATAAATTTTCAGAAATGAACATAACTGAAAGTCAAGTTTGAAAAGTATTACTAAATCAATCCGTATTTATTTTTTAATTAATTTCTTCAAAACTGTATCTTTATCCAGTTTCTTTGTACAGAAGAACCAGTCATAGCATTTTATATCTTCTTTTCCTTCCATTCTATCCTTTGCAACTCCGCAGGAACCAGCAGGGGGAACAATTACATCATCCCCGGGTCTCCAGTCGGCAGGTGTTGCAACAGAAAATTCGTCCGCTGTCTGTAAGGCAATCAACACCCGGTATAATTCATCGAAGTTTCGTCCGAGACTCAACGGATAATAGATAATAGTTCGGATAATTCCTTTAGGGTCAACAAAAAATACTGCTCTTACAGCTTTGGTTGAGCTTTCTCCGGGTTGAATCATGCCATATCTTTTTGATACTTCCATCGTAATGTCTTCAATCAAAGGAAACTTAACCTCAACATCCTTCATTCCTCTATATTCGATTTTCTCTTTAATAGTTCTCAGCCATGCAATATGGCTGTAAAGCCCGTCAACGGATAATCCTACCAATTTACAATTTGCTTTTGCAAACTGCTCTTCCATTACCGCAAACGTCATAAATTCCGAGGTGCAAACGGGTGTAAAATCCGCCGGATGACTGAATAATATTACCCAGCTGCCTTCGTAGTCAGAGGGAAAATTGATTTCACCCTGAGTTGTTACTGCTTTAAACTCAGGTGCTTTGTCGCCGATTTTCGGCATTGCTATTACTTGATTTTCGTTCATAGTTTATTTTTAATAATTTAACAAAAAATATTTTTAAGCCTTAAATTTAAAATTTAATCCTTTAGCAATTTCTGCTGCCAGTTCTTTATCTGCTTTATAAAAATGGCTTAGTTGTCTTGAAACAATTTCATCTTTCTTAGGACCGGAAATACCGCTCATTGAACAAATAAAATTACTAATTGTGTTTTTGCGGTCCTGCTCTGTCATTACCTTGCGGAATAAATTTCCTGCCTGGGTGTAATGGTCGTCGTCATTTTGGTTTCTATCATATACATCTGCTATATCGCTGTCTAATTTCAAGGGCGGTTCTTTGTAGTTTTTATCGGCTTCTATGTTATCAAAGCTATTCGGAAAATAATTAGGACTGTCTCCACCGTTTCCGTTAACTGTCATAAAACCGTCTCTCTGATGATGATTAACCTGACTTATCGGTCTGTTCACCGGAATCTGTTCGTAATTTACACCAAGTCTGTAACGGTGGGCGTCGGGATATGCAAGTATTCTACCCTGAAGCATTTTATCGGGTGATAGTCCTATTCCGTCAATAGTATGAGAGGGAGCAAAAGCTGATTGTTCTACGTCTGAAAAATAATTTGCGGGAATTTCATTTAACTCCATTTCTCCCGCTTCAATAAGTGGATATTCAGATTGGGACCATATTTTAGTTAAATCAAAAGGATTCCATCTGAATTTCTTTGCCTGTTCGTCTGTCATAACCTGAATTTTTAAAGTCCACTTTGGAAAATCAGCTTTGGAAATAGCTTTGACAAGATCGCGTTGTGAATAGTCGGGGTCTTTTCCTTTCATTGCTTCGGCTTCAGAATCAGTAAAGTTTTTAATTCCTTGCCGGGTTTTAAAGTGAAATTTTACCCAGACCCTTTCGTTCTTACCGTTAATCATTGAGAAAGTATGACTGCCGTATCCGTTCATATGTCTGTATCCGTCAGGTGTACCCCGGTCACTGAAAAGAATCATAACCTGATGAAGACTTTCTGGATTCAAACTCCAGAAATCCCACATCATTGTTGGGCTTTTCAGGTTTGTTTTCGGGTCACGTTTTTGTGTGTGAATAAAATCCGGAAATTTCTTCGGGTCTTTAATAAAAAATACGGGAGTGTTATTTCCTACTAAATCCCAGTTTCCTTCTTCCGTATAAAATTTCACTGCAAAGCCCCGCGGGTCTCTTTCGGTATCTGCGCTGCCTTTTTCACCCCCGACGGTTGAAAATCTTACAAACACACGGCATTCATTTCCGATCTTGCTAAATAATTTTGCCTTCGTGTATTTGGTAATATCTCCTGTTACTGTAAATTTTCCGAATGCACCGGTTCCTTTTGCGTGTACTACTCTTTCAGGTATGCGTTCGCGGTTAAAATGGGCAAGTTTTTCGTGAAGATAATAATCCTGTAAAAGGATTGGACCTCTGGGTCCGACAGTCATACTGTCTTCATTTGCATAGTACGGAATGCCGGAGGCGGTTGTTAATTTTTTCTTTTTTTCTGCCATAATATTACTCCTTTTTTATTTTTTAAATTTACCTCTAATTTCAAGTTTTATTTCTTCAATTTTGAAATCACGGATTTTTTTACTTTTAAAATAATTGTTCAGAATCTTATTTAAATTATCATCGAAATAATCTTCTATTCTGTTTGTTTCCGTGCAGTATAAATGATGGTGTTGTTCTCGAACTGCATCATACCGCATTATATCCCTGTCTGTTTCTACCTTTTTTATTATTCCTTCTTTTACTAATGTTTCAAGTACGTTATATACAGTGCCGACGGAAATATTTGGATATTTTCTTTTTACCACGTTAATTATCTTTTCCGCCGTGGGGTGATTTTTCAATTTAATCACTGCTTCAAGAACCGCAATTCTCTGAGGCGTAATTTTCAGTCCCTTCCGGTGCAATATTTCGTTTGTGCTGTTTTTTAACATAATAATTTTTGTGGGTTATATGCAATAATTAGTTCTAAAAAGGAATAATTATCATTTAGGAATAAAAATAAATATAAAAAGTATAAATATCAAGCTATTTTTCGTCTCGATAAAACCGGACTATCTTAAAACGATGGAAATATTCACGGACAATTAAAAACTATTCCGATAAAATTGGAACAATAAAATTAACTATGTCTTGATTTTTTAATGGAACATTGATTAAGCCATCCTTGTTTGAGCTTTTATATATGAATCGGTTAAGTATAAAAATTTTAATTTGTGTTATTATATGTCTCTTACTCGGGTTTGCCAGTGGATACGGAACAGGCGAGGCAATAAGCGGTTGGTATCAAAATTTAGAAAAACCGAATTGGACTCCTCCAAACTGGATATTCGGTCCGGTCTGGACGCTGCTGTATATCTTAATGGGAATATCCGCGGCGATTATATGGCATTCAAAAAACACAATGAAAAAAAGAGCTCTGATGTTTTTCCTGATTCAGTTTATTTTGAATCTCGCATGGTCATCTGTTTTTTTTAATTTCCGTCTTGTCGGCTGGGCTTTTGTTGAAATAATTGTACTAATAATATTTTTGCTCCTGACAGTTGTTTACTTTTATAAGATCAACAAAACTGCTACATATTTATTGCTGCCATATCTGTTCTGGACGGCATTTGCCTCTTTATTAAACGGCTCTTTATGGTTTTTAAACCAGAGCTAAAGCCAGGATTAAAGTCGTGAATGAAGAATTAATAATTAAACTAAGTAGGGGACATATAGACAATTAATAATTAATAATTAAAAATTAAAAATAAAAAATTAAAATCAGCAATTAAGAATTAAAACTAAATTCTTAAGTAAAGTAATATAGTCAGGCAGGAAAGATCCTGAATCAAGTTCAGGATGACAGAAAGGGCAGGACTAAAGTCAGGCAGGAATTAAAAAATTAAAAAACCGAAAGTCAGGGAAGCTTAAGGCTTAAAAACCGTTAATAGGACTTTAGTTATAATTTAACATTTAACATTCCTGACTTTAGTTAACATTTATCATTTAACATTTACAATTTAACATTTAACATTTATCATTGTAAACCGTGGGCTGGGTTTTTTAAAGAGTCAACTGAAAGTCCTAACTAAAGTAAGGAAGGCAGGCAGGACTAAAAGTCAGGAGTGAGATAATAATGAAAAATTAAAAAACTGAAAGTCAAACAGACAATCATCCTAAAGGTATACGAAAAAAAATCATTCCTTTAATGCTGTTAAACTAATTCCAGAGGGTTTAGGAATAATTACTTCACCAGCATCATTTTTTTTGTTTCGGTATAGTTATTACTTTCCAGCCTGTAGAAATACACTCCGCTGGATAAATTACCCGCATCGAAGAGAGATTCATATTCTCCCGGATTCAGTTTCGAATCTACAAGTGTTAAAATTTCCCTTCCGTTAACATCATATATCTTTAATTTAGTGTCGGCAGAAGCCGGAACGGAAAACCTGATTTTTGTCATTGCGTTGAACGGATTTGGATAATTTTGCATAAGTGAGTAATCAGCAGGAATTTCCATCTGAACCTGTTTTACAGACTGTATTTGTGAGTGATATGATATACCTCCATTTGTTCTTACAGCCCATATTCCTCTGCCGGGTAGTGCAACACTGATATGGTTATAATTTCCTGCGGGAGCAGTATATTCCGTTATCCAGTTAACTCCGTTATTAGACGACATATAAACAGATGTCGCAGCCCGTACAAGCCATATCAGGCCAAACTGCGGGTTTGATACCGGAAGAAGCGTACTTGTAATACCTGTAATCAGAGCACTACCTGTTCCTGTCGAGTTCATTGCAGACCAGTTGATACCGGAGTTAGTCGTTTGCACTAATCCTGTTCCGCCGGCGATACCTTCTTCGCCGCTAAACAGGGACCAAAACCAGATTGCATAGGTATTTAATTCCGCTCCGGATATTTGGGCTGTCCAGTTCAAACCGCTATTACTTGAGTAATAGATTCTACTGCTGTTTGTACCAAACCATATTTTTGTTCCGGCAGCAAACATTGAATTATTCCATCCTGCTTCCGTCCCGTTTTGCGGCAGATACACTCCTGTTGAATCCCAGTTTGCTCCTCCGTTTGTGGTTTTCCACAGAGACCATCTTGATGCAACCGGATCGCCCATCATAAATCCGTTATTAGTCGAGCCTTCAAGCATCACCACAGCATTAATAAAACCTGTTGCTTGTGTGAATACCTGCGTCCAGTTGTCGCCGCCATTCGTTGTCCGCCACACCCATGTATCCGAACCGCTAATATAGCCGGAAACAATTGCTATATCCTGTGTAATGCCGCACACATTAATAAGCGAGACATTTGTTGGAACGCCATTTCCGGTTTTATTCTGCCAATTTAATCCGCCATTTGTTGTACGGAGTATTGTTCCGAGATATCCGCATACCCAGACATTTGACTGGTCAACGCATGAGACAGATTTAAGATTAGCGGTAACTCCTGAGGTCTGTTCGCTCCATTGAGAAAAAGTTAACGATACGGTAAGAAAAAATAAAACCACATAAGAAATTACAATTTTCATAAGTAAATCTCCTTTCTCTCCGCCCGATTTAATCAGGAGGAAAAGGATTTTAATTACGAATGAAAATTAAGTATAACAGATTTTATATGCAATAAATATTTTTATATAGAAAAATATCTGATTTTGTATTATTTTTCAAAAAAACAAAAAAAATGAGAAACTTTATAATTTTCTTCTTTGTCTTAATACTTGTCGCAGGACAATCATTTTCGCAGAATAATAATTACTATCTGGGGCGATCTGATATATATTCGGACGGTACCAAGGGTATTCTCCTGCAGGATAATATTTCTTTCCAGAAAAATTTAAGTTACTGGAAAAAGGATCAATTCGATTCTTATTATTCCGATTACAGCGGTTACATAACGAACATATTAAAAAGAGAAGGGTTAGATGAAACCTCGAGAGACGGATTTTATTTTTATGAAAAGAAGAAAGCTTTTGAAAAATTGTCCGATATAAATATCGGGCAAAAATATTTCATTTCAGCTCCTTCCGGCGTTTACAAAACCGAATCTATCGGTTATGCTATATTCCCCGAAGATGAGATAGGCGGCGGCAGCATTTTCTACGTACTGCTTAAAAATCCGGACGGTTTAAAACTAAACGGCGGTGATATTGTTATAATAAGCGAAAGTGAAGATATGAGCAGGCTTGACACTTCAGGAATTACAGATAATGTCTTTCTCGAAAAGTTCAAGCTGCATTTATTACCGCTTTTGATAGATATAAAATATGAAGACTACTCAAGCGGGCAGGAAGTTATTAAGCGTCTTGACATTAAGGAAATCGACAACAGTGAAATTAAGGTATTCGAGGGAAAATTTTATGAACCGAGAGAAATGATAAAAACACATATGAAACAATATCTTGTTTCATATGTAAGAAGGATTTCTTTTGACAAATACATCACCTACGCAAATATTATAGACGAAAACGGAAACATGCTGCAAAAGTTTATTCCATTAAAAAAGGGTGATTTCCAATACACTAAAGTACTCGGTGTTATCGATATTAATAATGACGGGTATCTCGAAATTCTTTCCGAAAGCGGTTATTATGAGGGACGCGGGTATGAATTGTGGAAATTAGAAGGCGGTGATTATGTTATTGAGCTTGAAGGATTTTTCTTCGGAGTATAAATCGTGTGATGAATTACCCCGAGTACTCTGGGCGAGCTACACGAGAAAAAAAAACAAAAGCCTCTGATACAGTCCAAGTAGCGAATATAACAAAACTGAAGTCGGGATTAACAAAAGTCCTTAAGGTATGCTAGAAGTTGCGGGTAATTTATACTTACCTGACTTTCAGTTAAATTTTCAAAATTAAATATTAAGGGCAAACCTTTAAAACGGTTTTTATTATAGAAACGATTCTTTTTCCCACGACTAACTAAAGTCAAGAAGTCGTGGGCTGTAACTAAAGTCAAGGGGACGTATAAACAAGTATAAATTATAAATTAATATTTGACTTCTTTTACTTTAAGTTTCTCGCCTGTATCTTTTACTATTCTTCTGTTCCAGTCTTCACCGTATCCGGGTTGTGAAACCTTAGGGTTTTTCTGACCCGGAACAACCGTTTTTATGTTACCGTCCATATATTTTGTAAAAAGATAGTAAAATAAGTTTTTCCAGGTATCAAAAGTTTTTTTACCGGATCCTAAGGAGTATGCAGTCAAAATTTCTCTTGCTTCTTCGGGTGAACTGGTATATAAATCAAGTGCTTTTTTATCAATTTCGGAAACCTCATTAATATAGTTCATTTCCAGTTCGTTCTGTACCGTACGTATCTCCGGTATAATATCCTTATATCTTGTGTAAGCAAAATTTGATACAAGGTTAAACAACCAGAAAGCGGATGAATCACTGAATACCATCATAGAGCCGTTTCCTTCTGCAAAATTGGGCGGAACTTCCGTTATTCCGCAATACATTGGCGTGTATACCGTACTATATGAATCGTCAACCCCAAACCAGATAATTCCGCCTATCGGGTCAGGCAAATACGAACGCGACTGCGTAACAAAAGAAAAACCCGTTTGCTGAGTCGATGTTGCTCTTTCATTAAAATAGGTTTTTCCGTCAACCTTCCATTCCAGAGGTCTCCATCTGTAGGGACACAAGAACGGACCCGCACCCATATCCTTAGTCATATCCATAGGTGTCCCCTGAAAATGGTCGCGCATCAATTCCATTGCATCGTATACGGATATTAGTTTATCCGGCTTAATATAAAGCGGCATTTTATTCTTGGGGTTGTCTCCCATTACATAATCGAGATATTTATCCATACCACTCTTTACTCTGTTAAATGCAGCCCAGACACGAGCTTCACAGAATCTCAGTGCGCCAAAATCGGGAGGAGCATAAGCGTCGCAAAAAGAAAAATCCTCATCTTTACCGTTGAAATATCCTTTCTGTCTGGCAAAACTTATTACGTCATTTGAATAATAACAATTCATCGTATCATTTAATGGAAACGCAGTTATCCTTGACTGATTTGCGTGCGCACTCATATAACCGTCGGGTATTCTTACCGCAACCCATACTGCACTTTTACTACCCGTACCTTTTCCGACAATTTCCATAATCCAAACTTCGTTCGGGTCTGAAATAGAAAAAGATTCACCATGACTGTAATAACCATAATCTTCAATGAGTTGTGCTATCGTATGTATTGCTTCCCTTGCTGTTCTGGCTCTTTGCAGAGTTATATAAATAATGCTTCCGTAATCGATTAAAGATGTCGTATCCTGCAGTTCCTCTCGCCCGCCGAATGTTGTTTCACCTATTGCAAGCTGGTGCTCGTTTATGTTTCCAACAACCGAATAAGTATGCAGAGCCTGCTTTATTCTGCCAAGCAGTTTTCCGGTATCCCAGTCATATACATCCATCATTGTTCCTTCGGGATAATCGGCAGCCGGCCAGTAATACAATTCGCCGTACAATGTATGTGAATCTGCCGTATAGCTTATCATTGTAGCTCCTTCAAGTGAGGCTCCTTTTGTAATAAGAAGGTTTGTACAGGGGTTGCCCGTCTGAACTAAAGTCAGGAATAAAACCAGAATGGATAGAAAACAGATTGCGATTGTTAATAATAAGTTTTTCATTTTATTTTGTATTCGTTTATAAAAAATTTATTTACAATTGATTACCCAGAGGGTACCTCCCGAGAACCAGAAACATATTCATTAATTTGCCATTTCCCTGGTTCATTGGTTTGCTCCGATTTTACCGGAGTCATTCGTTATCCCGAGAGTACCCGGGAGGAGGTTATTTTATAGTGTAAAATTAACAAACTAAAATAAAAAAGTATATTCAAAACCAATCCCTAATAACTTTTTATCCAAATTTACTTTATATGTTTGCCTTTAAACCCCTCTTTAATCCCGATTTTAGTTCAGAACATCTAATTAACCAGCAACTATGGTGATATTTGGTTTGACTTACAATTATCCATGGGTTTCAAATCGTTGAACCGGAAATCTTTAACACTCATACAGTTTGTTTTTTTATTTGCTTTGCGCATCGGTTCAAAATTACGGTATGTATTTCAAAATTAAGAGGTACGTAAATGCAACGATTTATAAAACATAATTACTACAGGTAAAATTTAATTATTTAGTCTTATATTCTGCGGAAAATTTAAGTTGATTTTTATAAGAGTTTGTTTATGATAAAGAAAAGAGATGAACGATTAACTTCTTTGAAAGAAATTTTGATATTACTAATGTCCTTTGCAAGGATGCGGAAATCATTAACGGAAAATGTTGCTGATTTGAATCCATCTTTGCAGAGGATGATTCCATTTTGTGTTTTGGAAAAGTCTATTTCCCCAAGAAGACCGGCACGTGATTGCAAGATGAACCAATCAAGGCGATGATTCCAAAACTTTTCAGAATATGTTGAAAAGAGAATTATTCCTCCGGGCTTAGTAACACGTATAGACTGAGTAATAATTATTTTCGGGTCAATATTAAAAGCGGAAATCCCATTTTGCAGGCAGAGTGTCACGTCAAAATTATCAGGAGAAAAACGTAGATTTGCAGCATTCATTTTTTTAAGCACACAATTGGATAAATCGGATAGCAATTCTTTTGCAAGAGAAATGTTTGCGGAAGAGATATCAATACCGGTAACGGAATTAGCTTTGAGAGCGATTGCCGGAAGAGTTCTGCCATACCCGCACCCAAGATCGAGAACGGCTGAATTATTAGAGATATAGGAAAGAGCAAAATCAAGTTCTGCATCAAGATATTCTTTGATACGAGGGGTTGCAAGTTCGTAACATTTTACAAGGTTCAATGCAGACAATCTTCGGGAATAATAGTTTTTCATTATTCGGAATTATTCGTTTTTGTGTTGCCTGAGAGATTAATAGGGTCAAGTTTTTTGCCGGCGTTTTCGTTAACGATAGTATCCGCAGCTTTAGATTTATCTTTCGTAAGAAATTCATCGGTGGCACCAAGTGCAATTGTGGTAAGGCTGCCGCCACCTTTTCTCAGTCGGTTAGAGATAAGAATGAAAACAGCTATACAGAGAAATATAATTAAGATGGTGAGCAAAAGTGATATCATTACAAAATATATTTAAATTTTGAAATTAATTGAGAGTTTTAAAAAGTTAACCGGAATTTATTAATATTCTCATTAAATAAATGATGTTGTACATCGGAGGTTTTCTTTCTGCTGTTTTTTACATTCAGAGGATAGCTTCTCCGGTCATCTTATCTGATTTACTCAATTATTATTAATATATATTGATCTAAAACGAACAGTTATTATTGTCAACAACAGTGTCTGAATACAATAATTTAAAATGATTGGCTCTTCCGGATTTCATACTATTAGCCAAACATTGTAAATATTAATAGTTTGACTTTAAAATATCAATGATAATTAAATTATATGAATTAAAATCGAAAAAATAAAATGCAAAGATTTTAGTTCAAGAAATGTTTTTTACAGATAAAAAATTTCGATTTCTATGTGTCCTGAGTATTCTGGGGTGTTAAAAATCAAAAACTTAATCTAATAAGCTAATGAACTAAATTGAAAGTTCAATAAAAAAACATTAACTTTTATTAAAAATAAAAATATTATGAAAAAACAAAATTTTCAAAGTCAAACAACACTAAAGTCAGGGCTAAAGCCAGGAATAAAGCCAGGAATCTCACGTTTCAAATTAAATGCAAAATACTGTGTTATAAGTGTGGTTTTTATCCTGGTTTTCCTTTTGGGGAGTCAATCCAGGGTTTGCTCGCAAACAGATAAAAAAATACAGGAGATAGAAAAAATCTGCACATCAACAAATAACCAGGTCGCGGGTGAGGAACTGTATTATAATGTATTTACCTCTAATAAAAGTTATATGAGCTGGCCAGCCCTTGGAAACTATCAGGAAAATATTTACTGGTTCTATGAATACAGCGGCGCAGGAAAAATAACAAAAAAAATTACCGTAAAAAATGAATCTGCTGCATTAACCTCCAACGCCGAATATTTTTTTGACAATGAAGGAAATCTGATTTTCTATTTTCAGTCCTCTAATTATTCCGATTTACTTAGTAAAGGAATTATCTGTTATTTTGATAAAGGTAAACCTATCGGTATTAAGGTAAATGATACATTTTATGAAAATATCCCATCCGGATATTCATCATACATCGAAAAGGTTCTTGAAAAATCCAAAAAGGTTTTAAACTTAGATGACGAAAATACAGGTTTCTATAATTCTGATTTGATTGAACTAATCCCGGACACCCGGGATAAATAACACAACATTTTTAATTAATAATTATGAAAACAACAATCAATTTTCTGTTTTTTACCCTGATTTCGTTGATTTCCTTACTCTTATTTTTTAACACTTCGTCAGGACAAGTGTATTTTACAACAACCCCAATATGGATTTCAACGGATGCCGGTTACGATACCGGCTGTGGATGGGCTGATATAAACGGAGACGGGTGGATTGACCTGGTTGTCGCAAAAGGAAACGACATGTCCCGCCAAAAAGTTGTTGTCTATTACAATGCAGGCGGAAATTTTCCCTATACTCCAAGCTGGCAGTCTAATGATATTGATTATCATGGACATTTATCAATCGGAGACATTAACAAAGACGGATATCCTGATGTGGCAGTATCTGTATATATAGGACAGGCGGGATTTTCCCAAAAAGGAAAAATCAAAATCTATATGAATAATAATGGTACTCTTTCTTCCAATCCTTCATGGGTATCTTCAGACTCACTTTACACTTTTAGCTGTGCTTTTGGTGATGCAGACGGTGACGGTGACCTTGACCTTGCTGTTGCCTGCGGAGAAAGTTATAATCTGAAAATCGATAACCAGAGAATTTATTATAACAATAACGGGACTTTTGAATCACTTCCATCCTGGAAAAGCTTAGATCAGGGATATGGAATGGATGTAACATGGGCTGATTTTGATAATGACGGACGGTTAGATTTAGTATTTTGCTGCGAGCGAGGACCAAGTAAAATTTACAAAAATTACGGTGATTCAATAGGGCGATTGCCTGTATGGACTTCTCAGGATGCAAGCCAATACTCGAATTCCCTCTTTGTAAACGATATAGATAATGACGGTTGGCTTGACCTTGCCATATCGGATAACAACCAATTAGGCGGAAGCGGGAAATTCAAAATATATAAAAATAATGCGGGAACAATGAGCGGAACTCCTTTCTGGACTTCCAATTTTTCGGGATACGGTTCCGGAATAAATCTTTGCGACATAAATAATGATAACTTTTGTGATTTAATTTGCGGGGGTTGGTGGACAGCCTGCTGGATTTATGTCAATACAGCGGGAACGTTCTCCCCGACTCCTCAGTGGACATCTGCCACAAGCAGTGTGGTAGAGGCAATTGCTGTTGCAGATTATGACCACGACGGACATGATACGCTGAATACCCTTTTTATAGGTAATGGGACCAATAAGCTTTTTTATTTACCAAGGAACCCCGTTCAGAAATTAATGAATATAAGGTTCGGAAATGATACAGTTCCTTATAGTCAGTATTGTTATGATCTTGAAAATGCATGGGTAAGTTTTGGAACTCCTCCGCCTAACGGAACAAACATATACATAAAAGCGATTTATACTCACGACCCTGATTTTGCCGTAAGTAACTGGGATAACACAATCGGAAATTATATATTTAAAAATTCAATTATTCCATCGGCTAAAAATATTTCCGGTGAAATACCTGCCGACTATAAACTTTTTCAAAACTATCCTAATCCGTTCAATCCGGCAACAAAAATTATTTACGAAATTCCCGAGAATACACATGTAATAATAAGGGTTTTTGATATAACGGGGAAAGCGATAAAAATCCTGGTTAATGAACATAAATCACCAGGAAAATACGAGGTTGAGTGGGATGCGTTCGGTTATCCAAGCGGAATATATTTTTGTAAAATGGAAACGGGTTTAACCACTGCGACTACGGAGAATTCAAGCTTACAATCGATTACACGAGGGTTGAGTGAAAATACGATTAAAATGATATTATTAAAATAAATGCTTAAACGTTCAAGATAAATTCCGACGGTTAATACACAAATAATAATAACTTCTAAAAAAATTCAAAAGTAAAAAATAAAATCATGAAAACTTTTCGGCAAATTTATTTACACCGCCTTCCATATTATTTACCGATTGTTATAATCTTTTTCGTTGTTTCTTTTAATGCAACTGCCCAAACAAATGACACAATAAAAACATTTACAGGATGGTGGAACAACGCAAGGGAAGATTTAATGTTTACGCTTGACCTTTTGCAAGTTGGTGATTCGATAAAAGGATATCATTGCGGAATAACAAGAAATGCCAACAGAATTGATTGTTCTCAGGAGGGAGAGGTCTACGGATTTACAATTACCGGTACGGTGGATGGTAACGTCGCATACGTTAATTTTAAAAGCACCTACAGTAATGCAACCGGTGAGGCAATTATAACACGATATAAGGATTTTATCCACTGGAAAATTGTCAGTAATACAGAAGGAGAGTTCTATCTTCCGATGGATGAAATCCTTAAATAACATTAATAAGAAAAATCGGAGTTTTTATACAATTTCTGTATTCTGTTTTTGAAAGAACAAACCGTTAAAACTTTTTTTATTACGTAAACGATTCTTTTTCCCACGACTAACTAAAGTCAAGAAGTCGTGGGCTGTAACTAAAGTCAAGAGTCAGAAACCGCCTTTTTATAATTTATTTAAACACAAGCTAATAAGAACTTTATTATTTATATATTGTTTACACAGTATTAAACGAGCCCGAATAAATGTGACTCGTTTTTAATTATCGGAAAATACGACCATTTTAGTCTTGTTTTATATCACCTGAAGAATTTATATTTTTAAAAAATTCGGGAGTGCAAACTAAAAATGTAAATTTAACTTAATCAGCGACATAATAATTTTAGATGTTGAAATGAACGAAGACCAAAACATACTTGAAGATATAACTAAAAGAGAATATAAATTCGGTTTTATAACCGATATTGAGATGGAGCAGGCGCCTAAAGGTCTTAATGAAGATACAATAAGATTTATTTCCCTGAAAAAAGAAGAACCGGAATTCATGCTTGAATGGCGTTTAAAAGCATACAGACACTGGCTGACTATGACAGAGCCAACATGGCAAAATGTAAAATATCCGCCTATTGATTATCAGGACATAATTTACTACGCTGCTCCAAAAAAACCTGCTCTAAAAAATCTTGATGAATTGGATCCCAAAATTAAAGAAACTTATGATAAGCTTGGTATTCCTCTTGAAGAACAAAAGTTTCTGGCGGGGGTAGCGGTTGATGCAGTTCTTGACAGTGTTTCGGTGGCAACAACATACAGAGAAAAACTTGCAAATTACGGAATAATTTTTTGCTCCATCAGCGAAGCAATTAAACAACATCCTGAACTTGTTAAAAAATATATAGGAACCGTTGTACCTTATACAGATAATTATTTTGCGTCTCTAAATTCAGCTGTATTCAGCGACGGAACTTTTGTTTACATACCAAAAGGCGTTAAATGTCCTATGGAGCTCTCAACTTATTTTAGAATAAATGCGGCAAATACCGGACAGTTTGAAAGAACACTCATCATAGCGGATGAAAATTCCTATGTCAGTTACCTGGAGGGCTGCACTGCTCCAATGCGAGACGAAAACCAACTTCATGCTGCAGTAGTAGAACTTATTGCAATGGATAACGCGGAAATAAAATACTCCACAGTTCAAAACTGGTATCCGGGAGATGAAAAAGGAATCGGAGGAGTCTATAATTTTGTTACTAAAAGGGGAATTTGTGCCGGGGATAATTCAAAAATTTCATGGACTCAGGTTGAAACAGGTTCTTCAATAACCTGGAAATACCCTTCCTGCATTCTTAAAGGTAATAATTCGATCGGTGAATTTTATTCGGTCGCTCTCACAAACAATTACCAGCAGGCAGATACCGGTACAAAAATGATTCATCTCGGAAA
>VGWA01000057.1 GCA_016873795.1 Ignavibacteria bacterium | reverse complement strand
CTTAGGAAATCTCTTTCCTCCTTTCAATATTTTTAATAAATTAAAAATATTTAAATGAATTATCAATTTAATAAAAATTATTATTTCATAACCAAATCCATAATATATATTTTGTTAAGAGATGTTAAATGAGAAAGGCATTGCTAAGACAACCCAATAACCCGCTAATCGATTTATAAATATTTAATAATTTTTTAAAGAGTGCGGAAGAATTTTCCCAGAAATTCGACCTGTTTAGTTATAAATTCGCAACTTTTGTTATTAACTAATATAAAATCAGATCTTTCTGTTTTTTTCCTGTCGTCCATTTGCATTTTAATAATTTTTTCCACTTCTTCTCTTTTAACACCGTTTCTTTCCATTATCCTTTTGATTCTGTTTTCTTTATCCGAGTAAACCATCAGCACATAATCGAGCAGCTTATCAAAACCGCTTTCAAAAATCAAAGCTGCTTCAATAAATATTATACTGCTTTTAATTCTTTTAAATCTGGATAATAAGTTGCTTATCACAACCGGATGAACGATTGAATTAATTTTCAGATAATTTCTTCTGGAGGTGAAAATTATATCCTTTAATTTCGAAAGATTTATTCGGTTTTTATATGTCAGGATATCTTCACCGAATTCTCTAACTATTGCTCTTGCAAGATTTTTATCCGTTTTATAAAGTTCTTTCGCAATCAAATCCGCATTAAGAACTTTAAATCCCATCTGAACAAGTTTTTTACCAACTATACTTTTACCTGAACCAATACCTCCTGTAATCCCGATGAGAATTTTCTTTTTCATATTATTATATTTAATTTAGTTGCTATTTTGCATAGGCAATTGACCTTCTGTCTCTAATTACATTAATTTTAATCTGTCCCGGATACTCCAGCTCTTCCTGAATTTTTCTTGCGATGTCTTCAGCAAGCTGGTCTTGCAACATATCATTTATTCTATCACATTCTACTATCACCCTTACTTCTCTTCCTGCCTGGATAGCATATGTTTTTGCAACACCCTCAAACGAAGTTGCAATCGCTTCAAGCTTTTCGAGTCTTTTTGAGTAAGCTTCGATAGATTCTCTTCTCGCACCGGGTCTGGCTCCGCTGATAGCATCAGCAGCCTGTATTAAAACGGATATAGGATGCTCCATAGGCATTTCATCATGATGAGAACCGACGGCATTGCATATTAAAGGATGTTCTTTACAGCGTTTTGCTATTTCATATCCCAAAATGGCATGTGGTCCTTCGATATTCCTGTCGACTGTTTTACCTATATCGTGCAATATTCCGGCTCTTCTTGCCATCATTGCGTCAAGTCCCAGTTCGGCTGCCATTATTCCGGCAAGGTGTCCGACTTCGATAGAATGATTTAATACATTCTGACCATAACTTGAACGATATTTCATTCTTCCTATTAATGTAACTATATCTCTATTGACACCCTGAATCCCCATATCAAGCAATGTTTGTTCTCCAACCTGAATTATTTCCTCGTAAAGTTCTTTTTCCACTTTTTCAACCACTTCTTCTATCCTTGCAGGATGTATCCTTCCGTCTTCAATTAATCTTTCCATTGACACTCTCGCAATTTCTCTCCTGAATGGGTCAAATCCCGATATGATTATTGCTTCCGGTGTATCATCAACAATTATATCGACTCCAGTGACTGCTTCAAATGCTCTGATATTTCTTCCTTCCTTTCCGATTATCCTTCCCTTCAGCTCGTCCGATTGAATTTGAAGGACACTAACGGTAGTTTCCACTGAGTGGTCGACAGCAGATCGCTGGATAGCCTGAATTACAATATTTTTAGCAATTTTATTTGATTCTAATTTTGTCTGTTCTCTTATTTCCTGCAGTCTCTGGGCTGATTCAAGTTTTACCTGATCGAGCAAACTGTTAAAAAGCGTTTTCTTTGCTTCATCTTCGCTCATCGAAGATATTTTTTGCAGCTTTTCCTTTTCTTCATTTATAAGCTTTTTATATTCCGTTTGAGTCAATTCAAGTTCTTTGCTTTTTGTCTGAAATTCTTTTGACTTAATTTCACATTCTAAAATTAATTCTTTGAGATTTTTTTCTCTGTTAATAAGTTCATTTTTAATTTTTTCGATATTTTCTTTCTCCTGTTTATTTCTCTTTTCATATTCAATAACATCTCTTTCTCTGATTTTTACTTCCTCATCGAATCTTTGTTTCCTTCTGTAAAATTCATCTTTTACTTCAAGAAGTTTTTCTTTCTTAATATTATTCGCGGCTTTATCAGCATCCTGCCTCAGCTGCCTTGCTCTTTTTTCCGAATCGGTAACTACTGTTCTGGCTCTTTCTTCCGCTTCGGTAACTATTTTGGAAGCTTTTAACTCCGCGCTGTTGACTTTTGATTTCTCTGCTCTTGCATGTATAATCCATCCAAGCATAAAAGTAATCAAAGAAATTACTATAATACCGGGTATTAAAATATACAATTCTGTGATCATTTTTATAATATCTCCTGTTTTTTAAATAAATTTTTACAAAAAAAAACCGTACTTGTTGAACCTCTACTCCTGTCAAATGCTTTGCATTTGCAGGATAATCAAAGGTTAAAATATGAACCTTTGAAACATACAGTGGGGGGCGCCAAAATGTTTTTTACTTCCGCTGTTTACTATTTACCCGGATTTAACCGGTAGTAAATCTCAACTAAGAGATGCGGTCTGTAATCGACATTTGCGAGAGCTAACCTCCCAGTTTCTATTACTGTTGGTTCTATTTAATGTTTGACCGAGGTTAACAGTACGGTTTTTTTATAAAATTTTTTAAAGAACGGTTAAATATTTTTATCGATAAGCCGGGATATTTCATCAATCTTCTGAGTGCAATCATTTAAAAAATCAAAGTATTCCTGCTGAGACTGAAATTTTCTTTCGCGTTCAAGATAGTAATTTTCAGCTATATTTAATGCAGCAACAACCGCGATTGTTTCATCTGATTGATTCGGTGACTCAAAATTGATACGCTGCATAACACTATCAACATATCCTGCTATATTTTCGACTAATTCAGGATTGTCACCCTGTAAATAATAATTACTGTTAAAAATTCTTACTTTTATTCCTGAATTTTTCATATTCTTTTAAGCCCGGTCAAACTGTTTAATAATAACATAACTCAATTCCTATTCATCATCAACCTGTTGCAGATGTCCGTCAATTCTTGTTATTAAATTTTTAATACGTGTTTTCATCTTAGCCCTGTCCTGTAAACCGCCGCTGTCTTTATCCAATAATAAGTTCTTAAGTTTTGACAACTCTTTATCTTTTAATACGATATCCGTATTAAGTTTTGTTAATTGTAATTTAATCTCGTTTACTTTATTGTTTAAATCTTTTATATTTTCTTTTAAAAGTTTATTTTCCTCCTTTTGAGAATTGTATTTTTCGACAAATAATTTAATCTTTTGTAACAGATTGTTAATAGAATTATCAAACTGTTCTCTTGCTTTAGTAAATTGTTCTTTTTTGATTTCGTTCTTGGAATCCAGCATGCGTAAAGATAATAATATTATATTCTTAATGTAATACCTAATTTTTTATACAAATTTTCCACCAGAATATCGAAATACTCATTTACTTCTTCATCACTTAATGTTTTTCTGTCCGATAAGAATTCCAGTGAATAAGCCATGCTTTTTTTATCTTGTCCCAGCTTCTCGTCTTCATAAACATCAAACAAAAATATTTTCTTTAAATCATTGATATTGCAATTATTAAGAGTATTCATAATTTGCTTGTTGGTAATATTTTTATCAACAATGAGTGCAATATCTCTTTTAACAACCGGATATTTTGAAATCTCTTTGAATTTGATATTTTCTTCAGTACTGTTAATAAATTTTTCTAAATCAAATTCGAACAGAAATACTGAATTGAATATTTCAAATAAATTTTCGACGTTTTCGTTTATCAAATACAATCTGCCGATTTTATTTCCGGATATAATCAAATCGAAACAAACGTCCGAAAAGAAATTCCCTCTTATCATTTCCAATTTTTGAGACGGAATATGAAATTTGGAAAACAACATTTCCAGTTCTCCGATTGCATCCGCATAATCATAATAACCTTCGGTTTCATTAAAAAATTTCGAGTCATAAAATCCTGTTAATGCAAAACTAAAATTATTCTTTTCGATTATCTTACTGTTTTCCTTATTAAATACTTTCCCGATTTCGAAAAGCTTCAGGGAAATATCCTTGCCGCTTTTTTTATAGTTCTCAGTAATTACATTCATCAATCCATATAATAAATTCACTCTCATTACATTCATCTCTACTGTATTAGGATTATCGATATATACAATATCTTCTGTGAATCTTGATATCTTTTCGGAAAACTGCTGCGTGTATGTTATAGTTTCATTAAATCCTCTTCCGATAAAATATTCTCTTAATGAATTGATAAAATTAATTTTCTTAATATCATAATCTGTATGTTCGGATAAATTTATTTTAAAATCATATTTATCGGTTAATTTAGTATAACCGTTTAATCTGGCAATTTCCTCGATTAAATCTATCTCCCTTTCTACATCATTCCTCCTGAATTCAGGAACATCGAAAACGATAACATCGCCTTTTTCAGATACTTTTTTAAACTCTATTTTTCCGAGTAATTCAATAATATTTTTAACTGTTAAATCAGAACCTAAAACCCGGTTTGTTTTGCTGACTCTTAAACTAACTTTATTTTTTTCGAATTTCACCGGATAATTATCAACCATACCTTTTGTAACAATTCCGCCTGCGATATCCTGCATTAAATTAGCTGCTCTGTTTGAAGCATATGCTACATTTTCAATGTCAACACCCCTTTCGAATCTTTGTGATGCATCAGTTTGCAGCCCAAGCCTCTTGGAATTTTTTCGGACGGAAACAGGATCAAAATATGCACTTTCTATAAATACATCTATGGTATAAGGCGTTATTTCAGAAAATTCTCCTCCCATAATCCCGGCTATTGCTGAATATTTATCTCCGTCACAAACCATTAAAGATTCAGAGTTTAATACTCGTTCTTTTGAATCCAGAGTTACAAATTTATCTCCTTGATTTGCAGTTCTGACTATAATCTGTTTACTCGTAATTTTGTCATAGTCAAATGCGTGTAAAGGTTGTCCTGATTCATACATAACAAAATTAGTAATATCGACAATATTATTAATTGGTCTCAGACCAACCGAAAGGAGTCTTCTTTTAAGCCATTTTGGAGACTGTGTAATTTTTACGTTTTTTACTATACGTCCTGTAAATCTTCTGCACAGGTTTTCATTTTGTATCGTAATCTTAATATAATCAGATGTCAGTTCATTAGATTCTTTCAGTTTAAGTTCGGGATATTTACATTTTACATTATATAAAGCTCCGATTTCCCTGGCGATTCCAAAATGAGAAAAAAGATCACCTCTGTTTGGAGTTATGCCAATATCGAACACATAATCGTCAAGTTCAAAATGCTCTGCGAGGGGAGAACCGATTTTAGCTTCATCACCTAAAATCAAAATCCCGGAGTTATCATCGGATAAAAGCAATTCATCCTCAGAGCACAGCATACCTTCTGATATCTCCTGTTTAATAGTTGTTTTTTTAACAATACTATTATCTTTCGGAATAACAGCACCATCAACTGCTAAACATACTTTAACACCGGGTACAACGTTGGGAGCTCCGCATACTACATTTATAATTTCTTCTCCTGTATTAACTTTACATAATTTTAAATTTTCCGCCCCGGGATGAATGTTAACTTCGATAATTTCAGCAATTATGAAATTATTATAGATTTCCTTCTGATTGGTAATCGACTCAATATCAAGACCTATTGATATCATATCTTCGATAAGACCATCAACAGAATTTATCTCGATACCGAGCAGGTATTCTTTTAACCATTTTAAGCTTACTATCATACTTAAAAATATAAAATTAGAAACTCATAAAAAATATAAAAAAACTTAATTATATAAAAAAAAACCCGGATTTTATTATCCGGGTTTTCTTTTTTTCTTAAAATAAATATTATTCTTCGCCTTCTTTCTTGGGTTCCTTCTTAAAGTTTTCTTCTTTCTTTTCTATTCCTTTTTCTTCTCTTTTATACTCACGTCCTTCTTTTTTTTGTTCCTCTTTCGGTTCATAAGTCTTAGGAGGAGTATAAGTGTTATTATTTGAAGGCGGAATATATACTCTTGTTCTCTTAACTGTTCTTTTACTTGTCTTCTTCTTTTTGTTTGATTTCTTTTTTGTGCTTTTTTTCTTGCTTGTTGTCTTTTTCTTTCCGGTGTTTTTCTTCTTGCTTGTTGTCTTTTTCTTTCCGGTGCTTTTTTTCTTGCTCGTTGTCTTTTTCTTCTTGGTGGATTTTTTCTTCTTTGTAGATTTCTTTTTCTGTTTTTTAGAAGTCTGTTCGGATTTTAAGACTTTTTCAGTCGAGCTGTTAGAATTAGCTCCATTATTAATTGAAAAACCAAACACACTGCTAATACTAAATGTAAAAATCATAACCAAGAGGATTAGCTTTCTTTTAATCATTTTACCTCCTTTTTAAATTAGCAATTACAAATTATATCATTTATTCAAGAAATACAATGTAATTGTGTATCTCAAAACTCAAAATTTATACAGCTTTATTCCCGAAAGTTTAAGCAACTCCGGTATAATTAATACATTATTGGCATCTTTTTGTTTTTCTTCCTGACTAAGTTCTTCCCAGGGAATAAGCATATTGTGAATTTTTCTGGAATTATCTCTAACCTGTCCGTATTCCCAGCCGTCAAGCCACCTGTCCGCATTCCATCTTTTCTTTTCCATCTTAGCAAGTATCCAGGTATCTTCTTCGGAAATTTTAATGTCCTCTGGTTTAATTTCTTCCTCTCCGATGGTATCAACACCCAAATACCTTAATTTTATAAACATATGTTCTGCCGACCTTCTATTTGCCTCTTTATATGTTCTGTTAAGTTTTTTCCAAGGTTTCAGATGTTCACCTTGGACATTACCTTTTAATTTTTCTCTTCGGATATATTGTTCATGTACGGCACCTGCGAGAACATCAATACTTTCTTCATCATCAACGATTACATTTTTTGTACAAACTGCATCCATTAAACCAAAAACATGATAATTCTTATCGCTGAATTTAGAAAATCTACCCAACCCCGACTCCGGTGACATTGAAACAACGATTTGCGTATTTCTTCCCGTAAAAAGTCTGTTCAATAACCTGCCCATGACCAGACAGTATGAATCATCGTTAAGTGACACAAATGAAACAGAAAAAGGTGCTTCTTTCTCCAATTCCCTTATATTTTCTTCATTCAGCAGTTCCGCAGGTTTGGATTCAAATCTTAAATCAATAATTCTGTCAATATTAGGGAAAACCGACCTGAATATTCTTGCTTTACTTTCAAGTTTGAGTTTAGCTTGAGACATTTCAGTATCTATGACAGTAACAATAAGTTTTTTTCCATTTGCATACTGCCCTGTTCTTGCAGCCTGAATAATAATACTTTCACCCAACTGCTCAAGACCAAGAATCATAATATGCAAAGGCGGGTCATCCGGTTTTACTGTTTTAATATATCTGTCCGGAGGAAACATATTAAAAATTTCATGTGCACCTTTTTCGAATAAATTAAACATACTCGCTTTTAATGCTCCTGTCTGACTAAATTCAGGCTGGTCTGCAAAAAGTCTGTGAAGACGTGAATCGTAGATGTGGATGAAGCTCCGCAGGTCTTTTGTCAATGCATACTGAGGAATACCGGAAAGCACATCGAAATTTGTCTCATCATTCGAAGTCACGGCGAAAAGGTATTTTGCCTTTTGTACATTTGCTTTCGTCAGAACTCTCCTGTCTTCCGCACTATAACCTTTTAAGACAACTGCTCCCCTGCTCTCGATTTCTTTTATATGTTCATTATCTTTATTTAATTCAATTACGACTACTTTTTCTCCGTCTTTCAAAAATTGTTTAGTCAGTCTGAAACCTTTTTCACTTAAACCGCATATAATGATATGATTTTTATAAAAATGAATTTTAAAAAGAGCAATCCTGTCTGATAATACATAAACTACAGTCTGAAAAATTGCAAAGAAAGCAATGAACATAGCAGAATATCTGGCAAATTCAAGCTGCCAGTTTATCTTAATAATAAATTCATCTGTTTCAAGAACAAATAATTTCAGAGTAGCATACAAAACATTACCGAAAAAAATCTGATTTTCGGGATGAATTTTCTCAAAGTAGTCCCAGTATCCTATACAACCGAATATTATCGTCAGGATAACCCATATTCCGATTAATATCCAGCCGGCTTCACCGAAAAATTTTACAATACTCTTTATCATTATTTATAAGTATAAAAATTTAAATAAGATAATATTTAATATCAATTCTTAATTTACTGTCTGAACTTACGAAAATTGAAAAAAGTACTAAGATAATTCAACGACTCTGGAGATTTCAAAAATTAACAAAGTTGCAATATAAATAATCAAGAGACCACAAGAAAAACAGTGTGTCTTGGGATAAACCCTCAGGAACCCAATCCGCTCACCAAAGCAAAATAATAAATGTGTCTGAAAAAAATTAATATTAATTTATAAAAAAATTAAATAAAGTAAGTATTATTCTAATTGTTAATAATATTTAAAATTATTAAATTTAAATATGCATAAAAGAGCTCAATTTCTAATAAGAAAGCTTAAATTAATAAAACATCCCGAGGGTGGATATTATAGTGAAGTTCACAGATCGGCGGAAATAATTCTACCGGAATGCTTACCGCGAAGATATAAAACAAAAAGAAATTACATTACATCAATATTTTATATGCTCGAAGGCACCGATTATTCTGCATTTCATTTTTTAAAGACAGATGAACTATGGCATTTTTATGAAGGTTTTCCCGTAACAATATATATAATTAACAAAGACGGAAAATTAACAAAAATTATACTTGGTAATAATTTATACAAAGGTGAAAAACACTTTTACGTAACTCAAAGAGGAACATGGTATGCACTTGCATTAAACAATCCTGAGTCTTATGCTCTTCTCGGCTGCACACTCTCCCCGGGATTCGAATATGAAGATATGAAATTCGGCAAAAAAACTGACCTGATAAAAAAATTCCCCCGGCATAAACTCTTAATTCGGAAATACAGTTTTGACTGATGAAAATTTTTTGATATGTTAAACGGAGAGATTTTATATCAATCAAAAGGAATAATTTTATTCGACGGAATTTGCAATCTGTGTAATTTCTGGGTTAATTTCATTATTAACAGAGACAAAAGAAATTATTTTCTGTTTGCTCCTCTGCAATCAGAAACAGCAAAATATCTGACAAAAAAATACAATATTGATACTAATAAAATTAATTCAGTTATACTTATAGAAAAAAACAATTATTATATTAAATAAACCGCTATCATTAAAATATCGGGAAAACTTAAAGGTTTCTGGAAGATGTTTTATGTTGCAGTTATTATTCCTCCTTTCATTAGAAACATTTTTTATAATATTGCGGCGAAATACAGATACAGGTGGTTCGGAAAGAGAGAAGAATGCAGAATACCTACACCTGAAATCCGGCAAAAATTTTTAGCATAATAAGGAAAGTATTTGTTATTTACTGCATTTAAATAAAAGCGTAAAATTGTTATTTTTAGTTATGAAAGATAAAAAAAATAAATATTTAGTAACATCAGCATTACCTTATGCCAACGGTCATTTGCACATAGGGCACATCGCAGGAGCATATTTACCGGCAGACATATATGTCAGATACAGAAAATTAAAAAATGACGATATAATTTTTATATGCGGTTCTGACGAACACGGAACTGCAATTGAAATGTCGGCAATTAAAGAAGGAGTAACTCCCAAAGAGATAATCGACAATTATCATTTTTCGAATAAGAAAGCTTTTGAGGACCTCGGAATAAATTTTGATATATATTCAAGAACTTCAAACCCGATACACCACGATACATCACAAGAGATATTTTTAAATTTGTTCAAAAAAGGAATACTTATACAGAAGAAAGAAAAACAGTTATACTCTGAAAGAGAAAAAAGATTTCTTGCCGACAGATATGTCGAAGGTACGTGTCCGAAGTGCGGATATGAAGAAGCAAGAGGTGACCAATGTGAAAAGTGCGGAACAAACCTATCTCCACTTGAACTGATAAATCCCCGTTCAAAAATCACAGGTGACACACCGGTAATAAAGGAATCAACACATTACTATTTTCCTTTAGGAAAATACCAGACGGAACTTGAAAGCTGGATTAATACCAGACAACACTGGAAACCGAATGTAATTAATTATTGCAACGGATGGTTCAAATCCGGATTACAGGACAGAGCAATAACTCGCGACCTTGACTGGGGAGTAAAAGTACCACTTCAGGGAAATGAAGGTAAAGTAATTTATGTATGGTTTGAAGCACCTATAGGATACATTTCCGCAACCAAAGAATTATTTATTAACAGAAAGGAACCGGAGAAATGGAAAGAATACTGGTGCAATCCTGAAGTTAAACTGATTCATTTTATCGGAAAAGATAATATTGTATTTCATGCCATTGTTTTTCCAGCAATATTAAAAGCAAACGGGGATTTTATTCTGCCTGAAAATATACCGGCAAATGAATTTTTAAATCTGGAAGGTGGCAAACAATCAAAAAGTAAAGGTCACGGAGTACTTGTAAAGGATATAGTAAAAGAGTTTAACCCGGATGTTATCAGGTATACTCTCGCATCAAATCTACCGGAAAACCGCGACACGGATTTTTACTGGAAAGACATTCAAACAAAAAATAACAATGAACTTGCGGCTATTTTGGGAAACTTCATAAACAGGACTGTGGTATTTGCAAAATCAAAATTCAATAACAATATTCCGAACAGATATGAGGAATACAAATCAGATACCGACATATTTGATTATTTAAGTTTGCAAAAAAATGTTATTTCAAAACATTACGATAATTTCAGATTTAAAGATGCAATTAACGAAACAATGAATTGTGTCAGAGCCGCAAATAAATATTTTAACGACAACGAGCCATGGAAAGAAATCAAAAACAACATCCATAGAGCGGAAACCATCATAAATAATTGTCTTCAGATATGTTATTCTGTATCGATATTAATATCACCGTTTCTCCCTTTTACATCCGAAAAAATATTAAAAATTTTAAATGCCGGCAAAAAAGATTTTTATTGGGAAAATACAGGTAAAATAATATTAGAAGCTGATAAATCTCTCGGTAAAAACGAAATACTCTTTCCACAAATTAATAACAACGAAATTATGCAGGAAGATTTAAACACAACCACTGAACAACAAAGTGAATCGGAATTAATAGATTTGGAATATTTTAAAAAGATTAAACTAAAAGTTGCAAAGATAATTGAATGTGAAAAAATTCCAAACAGCAAAAAACTTGTAAAACTTAAAATTGAAATCGGAAAAAAGACAAAGCAACTGGTCGCAGGAATTTCAGAGTATTACAAACCTGAGGAACTGTTAGGTAAACTTATTATTGTAGTTGACAATTTAAAAAAAACCAAATTAATGGGGATTGAATCGGAAGGCATGCTTCTGGCTGCAAAGAAAAACGGAAAACTAACTTTGCTAACGGTGCAGAAAGAAATTGAATCGGGCTCGGAAATTTCCTGATCTTATTATATACAACACACCCGTGAAATTCTGTGTTGTTATTAAATTACAATATTACATCGAAATATTACATTAATGATGATATATAAATTTGGAAATTACAAATACGATTTTGGAAAAAGGACATACATTATGGGGGTTCTGAACATTACTCCGGATTCTTTTTATAACGGGGGAAATTTTTTTAAAGGAAAAATTTTCAAGAACAAAATACTGTATCATATAAAAAAAATGATACATGATGGAGCTGATTTTATTGATGTTGGAGGCGAATCTGCAAGACCGGGTTCAAAGAGGATTTCCGCAGAGCAAGAACTTGAACGTGTTTTACCGGTAATCCATATTATTAAAAAACATTCCCAGATACCGGTTTCTATAGATACTTACAAAAGTGCCGTAGCCGAAGAAGCACTGAAGGAAGGAGCTGTAATAGTAAACGACATCAGCGGATTAAGATATGACGATAAGATACCCGAAGTAATATCAAGACATAGTGCTTCCTGCATTATCATGCATATTAAAGGTACTCCTGAAACAATGCAAAAAAAGCCTGCCTATAAAAATCTTTTAAAAGAAATTTTCTTGTATCTGAAAACCTCGGTAGATACAGCGATTAATGCGGGAATCAGGCAAATAATTATTGATCCGGGAATCGGATTCGGTAAAAATCTTAAACATAATTTAACAATAATTAAGAATCTGAGTTACTTCAAAAAGTTAAATCTGCCGATATTAATCGGTACTTCAAATAAAAGTTTCATAGATAAAGTAAACCCGACCCACATAAAAGAACGCATCCCGGGGACTCTTTCAGCAAATACCATTGCAATTTTAAACGGGGCAAACATTCTGAGAGTTCATAATGTCAGCGAAAATAAAAGAGCTGCCTTATTAGCTGACGCAATAAAATTTTTATAAGTCTGATTTTGTTACAAATTAATTAAAGATTTGTAATGAAAAACGAAAAGTTAGAATTAGACATACTCGGAATGAACTGCATTAACTGTGCTGACAGTATCAGCACGTATCTCTCAAAAACTGAGGGTATAATATCTGCAGATTTGAATTTTACTTCGGAAACCGCCTCTGTTGAATTCAACAGTAAAATAATCAATAAAGAGAAAATCAAATCCATAATTAAAAAACTCGGTTATGATGTTTTAGAAGACAACGAAGAGACAGAATCAGAACTTGTCAGGAAGAAACAACTGAAAATTATGAAAATAAAAATTATAACAGCGGTTCTGATATCTCTTATCGTGGTTACAATAACAATGAACAAACATTTTGGTTTTACTTTTCTCGACAAAATACCATACAACATTAATCTTATTATTTTATTTATCTTAAGCAGCATAGTAATTTTCTGGAGCGGAAGTAAATTCATATCAGGAGCTTATAATGCATTAAAGAATAAAACTTCGGATATGAATACATTGATTACTCTCGGTGTATTTTCCTCTTATTTTTACAGCATTTTGTTAACATTGAATCATTTATTTGATTTAAACATTAAGGTATTTGAAAACAGTCATGAGGTTTATTATGAAACGGCAACTATGATAATTTCTTTCATATTAACAGGCAACTATTTAGAGGCAGTACTCAAATCAAAAACAAGTTCATCAATAAAAAAATTAAAAGATTTACAGTCAAAAAACGTGACCGTAATACGCAATGACAATGAAATAATAATACCTTATAAAAAAGTAAAAGTCAACGATATCGTAATAATCAAATCAGGCGACAAAATTCCCGTGGACGGAAGAATTACAGAGGGAAATTGTTTAGTAGACGAAAGTGCGATTACAGGCGAAAGTACACAAACGGAAAAAACAACAGGTGAAAACTTAATAAGCGGTACAACATTAAAAAACGGTTTTGTAAAACTTCTTGCGGAAAAAGTAGGCAGCGAATCGACATTGTCAAAAATCATCAAACTTGTAAAAGATGCATCGAACACAAAGCCGAAAATCCAGAGATTCGCCGATAAAATTGCATCAATATTCGTACCTTTAGTCGTTTTTACGGCAATCTTTACTTTCATAATATGGTTTGGTATATTAGGCGAAGAAATATCAAAATCCATGCTTTTTTCAGTTTCGGTATTAATAATTGCCTGTCCGTGTGCACTGGGACTTGCTTCCCCTATGGCAGTAGTAATAGGAATAGGAAGGGCTGCGGAGAACGGAATATTGTTTAACAATATAGAAGCCATTGAAAAAATGAACAAAATAAATACAATGTGTTTTGACAAGACAGGAACTCTTACACTCGGTAAAATGTCAATAAAACAAATAGTCCCGTTAAACGGTTTTGAAGAGACAAATTTACTTAAGTATATTTATTCGATAGAAAAATTTTCAAACCATCCGATAGCAAAATCAATAGTTGAATATTGCAACAGCAAAAACATAACCGAATCATACACGGTAAATAACTTGAAAAATTATGACGGACTTGGTATATGTGCAGAAATAAATTTCAAAATAGTTTTAATAGGTAACAGAAAGTTCTTATCGGAAAATAAAATTGCTACTAACTTAGATTCAGCGGACAAGGAAAACAATTTTTTATTTATAGGTATAGACAACAAAGTTGCAGGGAAAATCGAACTTGAAGACAGTTTAAAACCGGAAGCAAAGAATACTGTTAAAAATTTACAATCCAGAGGTTATGAAATATTTATGATTTCAGGTGACAACAGGAAAATAACCGAAAAGACAGCTTTTAATCTCGATATAAAAAAATATTCATTCAATACCTTGCCTGAAGATAAGCAAAAGATAGTGTCGGAATTACAGGAAAAAGGTAAAAATGTGGCTATGTTCGGAGACGGAATAAATGATGCTCCGTCATTAGCACAGGCGAACGTAGGCGTTGCTATGGGTAACGGAACAGACATTGCAATAGAAACAGCAGATATGATATTAGTCAAAGGAGATTTAAAAAACATAATAAAATCCGTTAATATATCCAAGAGAACAGTTTCAGTCATAAAGCAGAATATATTCTGGGCTTTTTTCTACAATATTCTTGCAATTCCGCTTGCAGCAGGAATACTTGCACCTGCAGGAATAATCATAGGTCCGGTTATGGCATCTATGCTAATGGCTTTCAGTGATGTAATTACAGTAATTGGAAATTCTTTAAGACTTAAATATGTCAGAATAGATTGATAAGTTAATAATAAAATTATAACATATGAAAAAATATATTATATTATCAGTAACAGCGATTTTATTGTTCACTTTTTTTTCCTGTACAAAGAAATCAGAAGAACAAAATAAAATTCAAACATCTGACGGTTCCATTGAGACCGTGGAATACATATGTCCTTCGATGACCTGTACAGGTTGTGAAGACGCAATAAAGAAAGAAATAAAAAAACTCGACGGGATACAAGACATAAAAGCCGATTATCAATCCAAGACGGTAATAGTAAATTATCAGCCGGGAAAAACAAACACAAATCAGATTGAAGATGCGTTAAACAACGCCGGATATAAACCGGATAAATCGGGAGAAGAAACAATAATAAATACTGACAAAAAAGAACACAAGGGTACGGAAAAAAAATCTGAAGAAAAATCAGGACAGCAACAGGAACAGAATTCTGACGAAGACACCCCAAAACCAATAAAAAGATAATTAAATATTTCGGTTGGACAATAAATCTAAAAAGGTTGATTTTGATAAATACGCAGAAGATTATGAAAATATTCTTAAAAAGGACCTTGTTTTTTTTGAATCCGAGAACTCTTATTTTTCAGAATACAAAGTAAAAATAACGAGAAAAGTTATTCCCGATGAACCCG
>VGWA01000056.1 GCA_016873795.1 Ignavibacteria bacterium | reverse complement strand
GTTTGAGGGATTTAACAACTGGCAGATAAAGGATTTATACAGGGATTCAATCACGGCAGTGTTCAATAAAAATGCTATAGACACGATAAATTTAGGAATATTTCAGCCCGGAGAAGGAAAACTTTACAAAATCTCTCCTGTGATGATAGACGGCGGGACAATGGAATAATATGAGAAGGACTGAATTTTACGGACTGTTATTTATTATCGGTTACTTGATTGGGATTCAATACATACTTTGGAGTGGGAATGAAGACACTGGTTATCGGCAAATACTGCGAATCAGGCATACACAAAATTGAATTCAATATCCACGGTCTCGACGGAGGAATTCATATCTGTAAAATGCACATAAACATCTGTTCCGATTTCAAAAAATTGTGCTGATTAGAGGATAAATCCCTTTATTTTGCAAGTATCATTGTCTTTGTATCGGTAAAATCCCCCGACTTTATCCTGTAAAAATAAACTCCTGAAGGAAATCCGCCTGCATTCCATAATACTTCGTATTCGCCTGCTGATTGAAATAAATTAACAAGCGTTGCGGCTTTTTTACCGAGTATATCATAGATTTCTATTCTTACGGGACTCGCTTTTGCAACGCTGTATCTGATGGTTGTCAGTGGATTGAAAGGATTCGGAAAATTTTGTTCGAGTCTGTATGATATCGGAACCGTGCTGTTCTGAATTACCGTAGGAGTTCCGAGTGTAAATGAAATTATTGTGTCGTTGTAGGAACCTATATTCGATATGTTCAACCCTCCCTGAGTTCCGTCGAGCAGGAAAGGCGAAGGATTTGTTCCGCTGTTTATTGCCGTTCTGCCTGCTTCAGAACAATAGTTTGCTGACGCCGGACTGCCGTTTGTTGTCAAAGTGCCGTTCGGACGATAACAATATACTTCGTCCGGCGGTCCGTTTGCATTTCCGTTTAATGTCGAATTTATTCTTATTATGAGTATCCCGTCTCCGGGTAAACTCGACTCGAATATTGTTGTCTTTCTCCTGAATTCTACTACGAAATATTCTATGGATGAATATGGTGAAAGAATTTTATATGCGTTGTTTGTAGAAGATGTCAATGGCTTTAATGTATAAGTACCGGGTGTGGATATTGTTGGAATTGATGAAATCCATGTTCCGTATTTCCATTTCATATGTGCACACATATGCTGGGGCGGATTGCGGTTTGCATCCATTATGTCCCACCTGTACATCGGATTTATGCCGTTGCTTGTATAATGATATAAATCGGGAGCTCCGAGTGAATGAAACATCTCATGACATAAAACTCCTACTCCGCTGGATTTTAAACTGTTCTGTAATTGAAAATTATAATCGTAAACTCTTTTGCTGTGTATATAAACAGTCTGCGAATACAAAGACCACCTGTGAGGCCAGAGTAAATCAGCCCAGGCAGTCGAACTCCCGTATATTATAAAACATACATTATCAACTCTTCCGTCATTGTCGCCGTCTATATTTAATGTGTCCGGAACCTGAGACGCTATACTCAATATTGCATTTTTCAGTAATGTATGCTCTCTGAATGTTCTGTTCGAACTTGTGTATCCGATTGGATTGCTCAAAGAATCGAATGGCTTGTAATATGCTCTGACGTTCGTGTCCTGATATGATATTACGAAAACATTCGGGGGAATAGGGTAAAATGTGGATTTTACGAAAAGTGTATTGTATGAAACTTCTTTGAAGTAATTATACATCGAGTTTGTGTTGTTAATGCCGTTATTAAACATTCGGTCATAATATGCAATCGAATCCGTAAATTCAGTTTCATCTGCAAAACGTATGTAAACAACAATATTGTTGATTGTTCCTGTTTTGGGTGCGTCGCCCATATCTTTCGGAGAACGTGCAAAAAAATCATTCCTGATTTTCTTGTATTGCTCTTCCGGAATAATTATCCACGGACGCAATCCCGCCGAGTAAGGACTTACCCTGCCTGCAATTAAATTCGTTGCAGTAATTTTTTCCCCGTCGCTTGTTGCATATACGTAATATCCTGTTGCGGAATTGTATATTATAGTGTATCCGTCTTTATCGTGAAGCCAGTTGAAAAATTCGTCTCCGCTCGCGAATATGTCTAAAATCATACCGTCCGGCTGTGTTATAGTTACCGGCTCGTAGGTTAAATATGCAGAATATCCATAGCCGGTCGCTAAAATAAATAATATTATTAAAATGATTCTTCTTTTCATATTTTTTTTGTATAATGTTTAAATATACGTTTAAATTAATATATTTTACACTTAAAAAGTTTCGCAAAAATATCCTAAATGCTAAATTGAAGTTTAAACTTAAAAAAGTTATTTTATTAAAAATTAAACTTATAAAACTATGCAAAAAAAATATTTTATTGCCGCTTTTTTGTTTTTATTTTATTTAAATTCATTTTCACAAAATATGTATGTAAAAGAAAGACTCGAAACTTATAAACCGGTTACACTAACGGCTGATTTAAGCTGGCTCAGCGAAAACGAAAAAAAGATGTTACCTCTTCTTATTGAAGCAGCCGATATTATGGATGAACTGTTCTGGCTCCAGAATTACGGAGATAAAGACGAACTGTTATCCGGAATTACCGATGAATACGAAAGGAAATTCATATTAATCAACTACGGACCCTGGGATCAGTTAGACGGCGAAAAACCGTTTATACACGGCGTAGGAGATAAACCGAAAGGGGCAAACTTCTATCCGAACAATATGACTATCGAAGAATTCCAAAAATTCGATGATAAAACCAAAACAAGCCCCTATACAATGATAGACAGGGACGAAAATAATAAATTGAGGTCTGTCCCTTATTCCGTATTTTTCGGACCGAAATTAAAAAAAGCCGCTTATCTGTTAAAGAGTGCCGCGGAACTTGCGGATGACCGGGGCTTGAAAAATTATCTTAACCTGAGGGCAGAAGCACTGCTCGACGATAATTACCAGCCAAGCGATTTTACCTGGATGGATATGAAAACTTCGAATATAGATTTCATTGTCGGTCCGATAGAGAATTATACGGACGGATTATTCGGATATAAAACAGCATTCGAATCTTTCGTGCTTATTAAAGACAGGGAATGGAGTAAAAATCTCGAAAAATTTACTGCATTGCTGCCTTCTTTACAGAAAGGTTTGCCTGTTGATGATGTTTACAAACAGGAAACACCGGGTTCGGAATCGGATATGAATGTTTATGATGCAATTTATTATGCAGGAGACTGTAATGCCGGTAGCAAAACTATCGCTATCAATCTTCCAAACGATGAAGAAGTCCAAATTAAAAAAGGAGCCAGAAGACTTCAACTTAAAAATATTATGAAAGCCAAATTTGATAATATTATGATTCCGATTTCGGAAATACTTATTGCACGGGACCAGCGGAAATACGTTAAATTTAATGCGTTTTTCGAAAATGTTATGTTTCATGAAGTTGCCCACGGACTTGGAATAAAAAACACAGTTAACGGAAAAGGAGTTGTAAGAGATGCTTTAAAAGAACAATATTCGGCGCTCGAAGAGGGGAAGGCGGACATTCTCGGTTTATATCTTGTTACTGAACTTTATGAAATGGGCGAATTAACCGAAGGCGAAGTAATGGACAATTATGTCACGTTTCTTGCCGGCATTTTCCGTTCCTGCAGGTTCGGTGCTGCATCGGCGCACGGAAAAGCCAATATGGTCAGGTTCTATTACTTTCAGGAAAAAGGTGCTTTTACAAGAAATCCGGACGGAACCTACAGTGTCAATTTCGATAAAATGAAAGACGCTGTTATAAGTTCAGTTCGGCAAATCATAAAAATTCAGGGAGACGGAGATTACGATGCGGCAAAAGCACTCGTTGAAAAAGACGGCTTCATAAAAGATGAATTGAAATCCGATTTACAAAAAATTAATGACGCAAAAGTACCGGTAGATATTGTATTCAATATGGGACTGGATTATTTAAAATTTTAAAATAATATTTTATGAGAATAAATAAATTAATTTCGGTTCTGACATTTATACTTTTATTTGGTATGAGCGGCTATTCCCAGGTTTTGCAGAAAGATACGACTTATCATGTTATTCCCTATTCATTTATTGTCAAATATGATACAAGCAGATACGAAGCACTTTTGACCATAAAGAAATCCTACTCGATTGAGGATAGAATAATATTTGAACGGATTTTTGAAAGCGAGATAATAGACATAAAACCTTACAAACCTTCTAAAGATGAAAGGGAATACATACTCATCGACACTTATACCGGCGGCGCCCATTGCTGTATAAGCGTGTTGATAGGATATTTTGAGAATGATAAATTTAAAATTTCGGATGATATTTATCTTGGCAACACCTGGTATCATTTGGAGGATTTTAATAAAGACGGCAGGGACGAAATAGTGACAAATAATGATATGTTCGCTTATGCATTCACTAACTATGCGGAAACAAGATTTCCGCTGCTCGTTTATACAATCGAAGACGGTGCGGCAAAAGATATAACAAAAATATTCAGAAACAGAGTCCTGGAAATTATAGATGAATTCAAAGGTGAACTTGAAGATTACAGGAATTTCGAATGTCCGAAAACAGCCGATGAAGGAACCTTTAACACGGATGCCGGTTCTGTAAAGACAATTCTCGCTGCCATTGCTGCAAGTTATCATTCAATAGGCGAGACGGAGAAAGGATTCGATTTGATAAATAAATTCTATAAATGCCCTGACAAAGATGAGTTTGTTAAAGGTCTGAAAGATTACGAGTATTTCAAAATAAAATTTTAAAAATTAAAGGAAAATTGTTTTTCTTTCTCCGCTATTCCTGTCCGCATCGAAAATCTTCGCGTTCCCTTATTTATTTGTCTGTTTAATTTTTTATTATTTGTGTTTTTCACTCCGGGTAATCGTGTTTGAAATTTTTATTCCTATTCAATGCCTGATATTTTCAAATCCCTTAACTTCAAATGATACAGGTCGCCGGTACAGACACTTGCAAACAACTGCATCCTCAAATAAAAATAACTCTTTATATTCGGAGAATTAACTATAATCGATTTGTTATTGCTTATTGCATTAATACCCTCGATGTTCATTATATTCACCGCAGCATTCTGATTCAGATAAAAAATATTTATTCTTGACAGATCCCCGTCAGTGTAAGCATCGAATTCAATTTTTACACTTCTGTATTTGGTGAAATCCAAAGTATCTATAATTGCAGTTCTCGTCAGGAATGATGAACAGGTTCCTGTAAGACTGTCAATTAGTCCGTTTCGTGAATAAATTAAGACTCCTTCATTTTCGCTTGTAATTTCAAGCGGAGCTTCACTGCAGGATTGCATAAAGAATACCGCTGGTATTATAAACGATATAAATAATAATATTTTTTTCATCATGATTTTATTTTAACAATTACTTTCAACTAATAATTCCTTTGAAAATTTTAAAGCCAATGAAATCTTGAATCATATTTGAAATAACAATCAATAAATAATTTAACAACGGAAATTATAAATTATTGGATTCCGGGTTTGTATTTTTCCAGTATCCGGTTTTTATAGAAACTTAGTTTCTTATTAATTTGTTTATATGATATTAAATTAAAAGGAGATAGAAATATGAAATATAAATTATTCGGTAAAAGCGGATTAAGAGTGTCGGAATTCTGTTTAGGCACAATGACTTTCGGACCCGAGTGGGGTTGGGGAGCCGATTATGAAACAAGCAAAAAAATATTCGATATCTATTTAAATGCAGGCGGTAACTTCCTTGATACTGCCAACAGATATACTGACGGCACAAGCGAAAAATTCGTCGGTGATTTTATCTCGTCGGACAGAGACCACTTTGTAGTGGCAACCAAATATACTCTGTATGATAAACCGAATGATTTAAATTATTCCGGTAATCATAGAAAAAATATGATAAGGTCTGTGAATCGGAGTTTGAAAAGATTAAACACGGACTTCATAGATATTCTCTGGGTGCATGCCTGGGATTCGTTAACTCCGGTTGAAGAAGTAATGAAAGGACTGGAGGATTTAATCACTTCCGGAAAAGTTCATTATATTGGAATATCCGATGCACCCGCCTGGATAGTAGCACAGGCAAATACACTTGCGGATTTAAGAGGATGGAACAGGTTCAACGGACTGCAGATTGAATACAGCTTAATTCAGCGTACTCCGGAAAGAGACCTGCTCCCGATGGCAAAAGCATTTGATATTGCGGTTACTCCATGGGCACCTCTGGCTGGAGGAGCGTTAAGCGGTAAGTATTTGAGAGGCAAGGAATCAGGACGCGTCCCGGCTGATAGTAAACGGAGAAACACCCGAAGTGAACAAATAACAAAAGCAGTAATCGAAGTAGCGGAAGAACTCGGAGTTACACCCTCGCAGGTAGCAATCAGATGGACAATGCAGAAAAATCAGGTAGTTATTCCCATTGTAGGAGCAAGAAAAACAGAGCAAATCGAAGACAGTCTCGGAGCAATAAATATTGTAATTCCGGATGAGCAAATGAAAAAACTCGATGAGGTCAGTGAAATCGACCTCGGATTTCCCCATGAATTTTTGAAAGAAGAACTTGTCAATAATCTGATGTACGGCGGTATGAAAGACCAAATCCAAAACCACAGACAGTAAATTTAAATTAACTCATAACTCTTAACTATTTGCTGTTCTGAGCGAGCAGTCTTTCACCCCTTACAATCAGATATATCAAACCCCATATTCCCGTAATAAAATAAATTCCCATTAGAATGTAATAAGGTACGCCGGGCACGAGAGTAAATCCTTTAACAGCGCTTGCGGCGTTCATAAAATAAATGCAAGTCAGAGTCCAGTAGATGGAAATTCCTGAAACGCCGGCGAGTGTTACAAGCGCCCACCTTTTTCTGAACCACAAACCGAAAAACGTTATTATCATAAGTGGAATATAAGTAAGTGTATCCGCAAATCCGAATGCCTTATTGAATATAATTCCGAAATCACTTACCTTTTCATAACTTTCCTGTAATCCCGTGCTTACCGCGAAATCGTAATCGAAAATTGCCATACTCTGTCCTAGTATACACGTTATAATTGCGAATATAAAAAAAATCTGTATTACCCAGTAAAAAAAAGGACGTTTCTGTTTCATATATATTCCCCATTAATAAGTTTTATAAATTGAATTTCTTTACTGTTTGCTTTTTAACAGGCTGTATTACTTTTCTGCGTTTATTTTTATTATGTTCAATATGACTTCTACGGATTTTTCCATTGTTTCAACAGGTATGTATTCGAATTTACCGTGGAAATTCATTCCGCCAGCAAATAAGTTCGGACATAACACTCCCATATAAGATAACCGCGAACCGTCTGTTCCGCCTCTTATTGGTACAATCTTCGGCTCTACTCCGGCAATTTCCATTGCTTTCTTTGCCAGTTTGACAATTTCCATCCGCTCTTCCACTTTCTCGCGCATATTATAATACTGGTCTGTTAACTCCAGTTTTACTACGTCTTCGCCGTATCTGTGCTGCATATACTCCACTGCTTTCTGCATCAATACTTTTTTGTCTTCAAATTTCTTTCTGTCGTGGTCCCTTATTATGTATACCATTTGCCCGCTTTCGACGCTGCTTTCCATTTTTATTATATGAAAAAATCCTTCATAACCCGATGTGTATTCGGGTCTCTGATTTACAGGGAGAAGGCTGTTGAGTTCCATTCCTATTAATATCGAATTCAGCATTTTGTCTTTTGCATATCCTGGATGAACATTCCTGCCCTGAATTTTGATTACTGCTTTTGCGGCATTGAAATTCTCGAATTCGAGTTCGCCGATGTCCGCTCCGTCAAGCGTGTAAGCAAAATCCGCTCCGAATATTTTCACGTCAAAATGATCCATTCCTCTTCCGATTTCTTCATCAGGTGTGAATGCAATTCTTATTTTCCCGTGTTTTATAGAGGGATTTTTTTTCAGGAAATCCACTGCTGTTATTATTTCCGCTATTCCAGCTTTGTCGTCCGCCCCGAGTAATGTTGTTCCGTCGGTTACCACGAGCGTCTGGCCTGCTTTTTCTTTCAGTTCCGGAAATACGGTAGGTGTGAGTATTATCTGTTTTTCTTCATTTAAAACTATATCTCCGCCGTCGTAATTCTCGACTATCCGCGGTTTTACGTTTGCTCCGGACATATCCTGTGCCGTGTCAAAGTGAGCTATGAATCCGATCGTAGATACTTCTTTATTGGTATTCGAAGGCAGCGTGCCCATCAGGTAACATTTATCGTCGAGCGATATATCCTCGAGTCCAATTTCTTTCATCTCCGCTTCGATGACTCTTGCCAAATCGAATTGCTTTTCGGTGCTCGGTGTTGTATTGGATGTTTCATCTGACTGCGTGTCGATTTTTACGTAACGTAAAAATCTTTCCAGTATTTTTTGCTTCATTATTTATATTATTTAATTGTTAAAAATTCTATTCGGCTTTGTATATATTATTTTCTTTGTTAATGTCCGGTATGTAACGGCTGCCGAGCGTTATTTCTTTTATCTGTTTGCCGCTTTTCTCTTCAATGCAATATTCGTCGTTTCCCGTTTCCCATATACCCGCAGTCCGTTGTATGATTTTTTCCGTTCCGTCCGTAAATGTGATTTTTAATTCAACCGGCAGTGCCCGCTTGCCTTCGTTTTTTAATGTTATTTTTATAACATCGTTTTCCTTCGAAACATTCCCGATTGATATATCAGGATAATTAAAATCAAAAAACCAGGACTTCCAGAACCAATCAAGATTTTTGCCGGAAATATTGTTGAAAGTGTAGAAAAAATCATAAGGGGTCGGATGCTTACCGTTCCATCTCTTGATAAATTCCTGCAGACATTTTAGAAATAAATCTTTACCGAGCAAATCATAAAGCATAGCAAAAGCAACCGCAGATTTCTGATAGGAAGCAATTCTGTATGTAAAAGATTTTAAGTTGTCAGACGAAATCATCATCGGTACATCATTCATAGAGCCGGAAACTCGTTCATAATCCGAATTGTGCTCTGCCTTCATATCAAATATTTCATTCGATAATCTGGTCTGCAGCTCTTCCGGTATGAAGACTGCAAATCCCTCATCCATCCATGCATACTTTCTTTCGTTTGTTCCGGTATAAAAAGGAAAGTAAGTATGGGTGATTTCGTGGGATGTCACGTAAATTGTCGCGATCCGTTCTTCATAAGAACCGTCATTTACCATCATCGGAAATTCCATTCCTCCGCTTCCGTTATATACGGTCATTGCAGGATAAGGATATGGAACTCCGGGGATGTCTTCTGACAAATATTTAATCGTTGAAATCGCAATATCCTCAACTTCATAAAAATCTTTTGACTTGGAATTATAAACAGTATTGATTAATACCCTTCTTCCGGGTTCTGCCTCGTAAGATGCGGCATCCCATAGGTAATGGTCGCTGAACGCAAACGAGAAATCAGGTACATTATCCGCCTTGTAGTGCCAGATATTCTTTCCTGTGCCTTTTTTTATTATATTCTTTTCTTCTAAATCTTTTTCTGTAATAATTTTTATGATTTTATCGGATTTATGGGCTTCTTCAAACTTTTTCAGATAATCCCCGTTAAATAATTCCTTTGCATTTTGCAGTACACCTGTTGCCCATATACAGATATCGGGAAAATCCGATGATATTTTTACATCGAAATCCGAAAAGTCATTGTAAAATTCGGTCATACCAGTGAAGTCTTTTATATCCCATCTGTCAATGTCATCATAAACTGAAATCTGCGGATACCAGTATCCTACGAACCAGCTTGTCGAATCGTAAACGCCGCTTCTTGCATATCTTACTTTCGGCAGTTCAAATGACCATTCGAAATGCAGTCTGATTTTTTCTCCCGGGCTGACATACTTTTTTAATCTCAGATATAAATTTGTTCCTCTTCTCGAAATACTGCTGCTGTCCGGCTCAGTTCCCTCAATTAGAACTTTTTTCAGATTCACGCCTTCATTCAGGGTTTTTTCGTCGACTTCCCAGTCTCTTGATTTATGTTTCACCAGAACATCGGGATAAAGTCTGACTACTATAACTTTAATCGTATCCGGACTGTTGTTCGAATAGACTACATCTTCTTTGCCATCCAGAACTCTCTCGGGAATTTTTAAATCCACTTCAATTTTGTATTCCGAGCGGTTTTGCCAGTAGTTAACACCCGGCAGTCCGTCGTAACTTCTTGTTCCTCTGTCGTATGCAGATTTAAATTCTTTCGGAATAAATAGACCGGTCTGACCGATGCAGGGCAGGGAAATAAATAAAATTGCAATAAAAAATATTAGTTTTCTCATTGGAAAAATTTTAAATTAACCGATATTTTTTATACGAGAAAACTATCGATTAGTTATTCTTCGGCTTTTGCTCTCATTGTATCCCAGATAAGATACAGGCACAGGCAGACAAGCGCAAATAGAGCGATTAATTCAAACTGCCATGCTGATTCCCACATTTCGAGAGTAAAGTTAAAGCCGAAGAATCCGAGCAGTTTGTTAAAGCTGTGCATATAATATTCTTCCACTCCCGCAAACCTGAGCAGAGCGCTTATAACCCCCATCAAAGCTCCGCCTGCAATAAATCCGGATGCAATCAATGTTCCTCTTTCTCTTCTTGCGCTGTTTAATTTTTCATCTTTGCTTCTCTTCGATACGAAGTGAGCAATTATGCCTCCGAGCAGAATAGGAGTATTTAGTTCCTGAGGAATAAACATACCGAGCGAAAAAGCGAGAGCGGGCATACCAATCATAGTGAGTATAAGCGACATAAACGCACCTGCTGCATAAAGCATCCACGGAGCAGGTTGTCCCGACATCATCGGACCTATAACCGCCGCCATTGCATTTGCCTGCGGTGCTACAAGTGCATTTTCGCCTTTGAAACCGTATGTTTTGTTCAATAATATTATCACGAATCCTACCGTAACCGCCGATACAAGAACTCCGAGGAATTTCCACCGCTGCTGTTTATAAGGCGAGGAACCGAGCCAGTAACCGATTTTTAAATCGGTAATTAAACCGCCTGCCATTGATAATGCCGTGCAAACCACGCCGCCGATTATCATTGAAGATATAATTCCAGGGTCGCCGCGTAATCCAATCGATACGAGTATTACCGACGAGATTATCAGTGTCATAAGCGTCATTCCGGATACAGGATTTGTGCCCACTATTGCAATTGCATTTGCAGCCACAGTTGTAAAAAGAAATGCTATTATTGTGACAATAATAAGAGCGACTACTGCATAAAGTATGTTATTTACGACTCCGAACTGAAAGAATATAAACAATGCGATAATTACAATCAGAAGAACGGCAACTATAACTCCCATCGGAATATCTTTTTGCGTTCTTAATACTCCGGCAGTCGATTTATGTTTTCCGGTAATTTCTTTCCAGGCAAGTGCAAATGCGGATTTAATAATTTTAGATGACCTTATAATTCCGATGATACCTGCCATAGCAATTCCGCCTATGCCGATTGGTCTGATATATGCTCTGAATATTTCCTCTGCATTCATCTGGCCGATAGTTTTTGTAATTCCCGCACCGACCGGCGCCGTTATTCCTGGTGCGAAATAATTTATTATCGGAATAATCACGAACCATCCGACAAACGAGCCGGCACAAATAATCGAAGCGTATTTCAGACCGATTATATAACCCAGTCCGAGCACAGCCGAACCGACATTGATTTTAAAAACCAGTTTTGCCTTATCGGCAAGAAGCGTTCCGTAATCGAATACTCTTGTTGTAAAAACTTCACCCCACCAGTGAAATGTAGCAATAATGAAATCGTAAATTCCGCCGATAAGTCCGCTGATTAGCAGAAGTCTTGCGGAACTCCCGCCTTTTTCACCTGACACCAGAACTTCGGTAGTAGCAGTAGCTTCAGGAAATGGATATTTTCCGTGCATTTCTGCAACGAAATATTTTCTGAAAGGAACTAGAAAAAGTATTCCAAGTATGCCTCCGAATAACGAAGATAAAAATACCTGATAAAACTTTGCCTCCAGTCCGAGTATATAAAGAGCAGGTATTGTGAAAATCGTTCCCGCTACTATTAAACCGGAAGCAGCACCGATTGACTGGATAATTACATTTTCACCCAGTGCGTTTTTTCTTTTTGTCAGGGCTGATAGTCCTACGGCTATAATTGCAATAGGTATTGCCGCTTCGAATACCTGTCCGATTTTTAAACCAAGATAAGCGGCTGCCGCCGAAAAAATGACAGCCATTATCAATCCCCATAAAACCGACCAGAATGTTACTTCTGGATACGTTTTCTGAGGCGACATTACCGGTTCATAAACTTCACCTTCTTTTAATTCTTTATATGCATTTTCAGGAAGACCCTTAATGCCGGAAGAAGTATGATGGGACATAATTGATTCTTTTTATTTAATAAAATAATTTACTATAATAAACAAAATTTTTCAGATTATCAATTACAAATAGTAAACTTTTTAAAATGTGGACTTTGTAATCTGCAAAAAACTACAAAAGTCTTTGTTTTGGAACAAACTACAAAAGTCTTAGCTTTACAACAAACTACAAAAGTCTTAGCTTTACAACAGACTACAAAAGTCTTTGTAAGCATGTGAATAATATTACGGATTTAATATTAATTTTATACATCATAATAAGTCTGATAGCGAATTCAGACTTTTGTAGTTTAAAAAAACGAAGAACAGACTACAAAAGTCTTAGTTAACATGTTAATCATATTACAGATTTAATATTAGATATGGACATCATAATTAGTTTACTAACGAATCCAGACTTTTGTAGTCTAAAACACACAACAGACTACAAAAGTCTTAGTTAACATGTTAATCATATTACGGATTTGATATTAATTTTATACATCATAATAATTTTGATAGCGAATCCAGACTTTTGTAGTTTAAAACACATAACAGACTACAAAAGTCTTAGTTAACATGTTAATCATATTACGGATTTAATATTAATTTTATACATCATAATAAGTCTGATAGCGAATCCAGACTTTTGTAGTTTAAAACACACAACAGACTACAAAAGTCTTAGCTTTGCAATAAACTGCAAAAGTCTTATTTGGCATGTGAATAATATTACGGATTTAATATTAATTTTATACATCAAAATAAGTCTGATAGCGAATTCAGACTTTTGTAGTTTAAAAAAACGAAGAACAGACTACAAAAGTCTTAGTAAGCATATGAATCATATTACAGATTTAATATTAATTTTATACATCACAATAAGTTTACTGGCGAATCCAGACTTTTGTAGTTTAAAACACATAACAGACTACAAAAGTCTTAGTTAACATGTTAATCATATTACGGATTTGATATTAATTTTATACATCACAATAAGTTTACTGGCGAATCCAGACTTTTGTAGTTTAAAACACATAACAGACTACAAAAGTCTTTGTAAGCATGTGAATGATATTACAGATCTAATATTAATTTTATACATCATAATAAGTTTGATAGCGAATTCAGACTTTTGTAGTTTAAAAAAAGCATAACAAACTACAAAAGTCTTTGTAAGCATGTGAAAAATATTACAGATTTAATATTAATTTTATACATCATAATAAGTTTGATAGCGAATTCAGACTTTTGTAGTTTAAAACACATAACAGACTACAAAAGTCTTAGTAAGCATGTGAATAATATTACGGATTTAATATTAATTTTATACATCATAATAAGTCTGATAGCGAATACAGACTTTTGTAGTTTAAAAAAAGCATGACAAACTACAAAAGTCTTTGTAAGCATGTGAATAATATTACGGATTTAATATTAATTTTATACATCATAATAAGTCTGATAGCGAATCCAGACTTTTGTAGTCTAAAACACACAACAGACTACAAAAGTCTTAGTAAGCATATGAATCATATTACGGATTTAATATTAATTTTGGACATCATAATAAGTTTGATAGCGAATCCAGACTTTTGTAGTTTAAAAAAACGAAGAACAGACTACAAAAGTCTTAGTAAGCATGTTAATAATATTACGGATTTGATATTAATTTTATACATCTTAATAAGTCTGATAGCGAATCCAGACTTTTGTAGTTTAAAACACATAACAGACTACAAAAGTCTTAGTAAGCATATGAATCATATTACAGATTTAATATTAATTTTATACATCATAATAAGTCTGATAGCGAATCCAGACTTTTGTAGTTTAAAAAAAGAACAGACTACAAAAGTCTTAGTTAACATGTGAATCATATTACAGATTTAATATTAATTTTGAACATCATAATAAGTCTGATAGCGAATCCAGACTTTTGTAGTTTAAAACACATAACAGACTACAAAAGTCTTAGCTTTACAACAGACTACAAAAGTCTTAGCTTTACAACAGACTACAAAAGTCTTTGTAAGCATGTGAACGATATTACAGATCTAATATTAATTTTATACATCATAATAAGTCTGATAGCGAATCCAGACTTTTGTAGTTTAAAAAAAGCATGACAAACTACAAAAGTCTTAGTAAGCATATGAATCATATTACAGATTTAATATTAATTTTGAACATCATAATAAGTCTGATAGCGAATTCAGACTTTTGTAGTTTAAAAAAAGAAGAACAGACTACAAAAGTCTTAGTAAGCATATGAATCATATTACAGATTTGATATTAATTTTATACATCATAATAAGTCTGATAGCGAATCCAGACTTTTGTAGTTTAAAAAAAGCATAACAGACTACAAAAGTCTTTGTAAGCATGTGAATAATATTACGGATTTAATATTAATTTTATACATCATAATAAGTCTGATAGCGAATCCAGACTTTTGTAGTTTAAAACACACAACAGACTACAAAAGTCTTTGTTAACATGTTAATGATAATGAGGATTTAATATTAATTTTATACATCAAAATAAGTCTGATAGCGAATTCAGACTTTTGTAGTTTAAAAAAGAAGAACAGACTACAAAAGTCTTAGTAAGCATATGAATCATATTACAGATTTAATATTAATTTTGAACATCATAATTAGTCTGATAGCGAATCCAGACTTTTGTAGTTTAAAACACATAACAGACTACAAAAGTCTTAGTAAGCATATGAATCATATTACAGATTTAATATTAATTTTATACATCATAATAAGTCTGATAGCGAATCCAGACTTTTGTAGTTTATAACACATAACAGACTACAAAAGTCTTAGTTAACATGTTAATCATATTACAGATTTAATATTAATTTTGAACATCATAATAAGTCTGATAGCGAATCCAGACTTTTGTAGTTTAAAACACATAACAGACTACAAAAGTCTTAGTAAGCATATGAATCATATTACGGATTTAATATTAATTTTATACATCATAATTAGTTTACTGACGAATCCAGACTTTTGTAGTTTATAACACATAACAGACTACAAAAGTCTTTGTAAGCATGTGAATGATATTACAGATTTGATATTAATTTTATACATCATAATAAGTCTGATAGCGAATCCAGACTTTTGTAGTTTAAAACACACAACAGACTACAAAAGTCTTTGTAAGCATGTGAATCATATTACGGATTTGATATTAATTTTATACATCACAATAAGTTTACTAACGAATCCAGACTTTTGTAGTCTAAAACACACAACAGACTACAAAAGTCTTAGTTAACATGTTAATCATATTACGGATTTGATATTAATT
>VGWA01000055.1 GCA_016873795.1 Ignavibacteria bacterium | reverse complement strand
ATTCTGTATCCATTCGAATGAAATTACAGTTCTGCAATAATCATCCGCAGACAACCATCTGTAACCGGAAATCAGCAGAATCACCTGGAAAGAAGTTTTGACAATAATTAAAAGTAATAAAAGAAACCATTCCTTTTGAAACAGTTCCTGAATGATTTTGAAAAACTTTCTATCAATTAAAATATTTTTATTTTCGGATACTTCTGTCAATTTAAACTTTTAATCTGATTCTGAAAGTTGTCCTGTTTTCCGAACTCGATTCAAGGAGTGTTAATTTACCTTTATGATAATCTTCGATTATTCTTTTTGCTAAACTTAAACCCAAGCCCCATCCTCTCATTTTAGTCGAAAATCCGGGTCTGAATATATCTTTACGGTGTTTTAAATCAATCCCTTTACCGCTGTCCGAAATATCAATATTAATATCTCTATGTTTTTTTGATACATTTATCTTAATCATCCCTGATTTTTTATCTATTGCATCAAGAGCATTCTTTAATAAATTCTCAAGTACCCATTCAAATAATTCCCTGTTAATTTTTACCTCAAGTTCTACCGGACAGTTAATTTTTATTCTGATTTTCTTTCCCGAAATACCGTTTTCATCAATAAGATTAGGAATTCTCCGCTCGAAATATCTTATCACATTGGTTAAAACCTCGCATATTTTTTCTTCTTTGAGTGCAGGTAAAGAACCTATCTTCGAAAATCTGTTTGCAATTTTACTAAGCCGTTCGACATCTTTTTCCTGTTCATTTATAATGTCCTGAAGTTCTTTGGTTTTCGGTTCAATATTTTTCAGAATTTCGAGCCAGCCGATTAGTGAACTCAACGGTGTACCCAACTGATGAGCGGTTTCCTTCGAAAGGCCAACCCAAATATTACTTTGCTCCGTTTTCTTTATATGGGAGAAACCAATATAACCGACAAGAAGAAAAATACCCCCGATAAGAAATTCAAAATAAGGAAGCATTTTCAATTCTGTAATAAGTGATGATTCTCCGTAAAACACAAGATTAAGTGTATCTTTCTGATACATCACAGCAACCGGTTTGTGCAAATTACCCATCTCTTCTACAATCTCGAGAAGTTTCTCATTGAGTTTGGGTTTGGCAATTGTTGTGTCTATATTAATATTCTTATTAAAGAAAATCTGTTTCTTCGTTTTATCCGTAGCTATTATCGGAAAATCTATTTGAGTAATTATCTGTTCATATATAAACTTGTATTCACCCGTAGTGCTTGTATCATTTGCAAGGTATTCCAGCGATTTTGCATACAAGTCCGCAAATTGTGCCTCCCTGTCCGATATTTTTTTTACAAGAAATTGTGTGTACAGTAAAACTAAAGTAACGATTAGAAAACCGATTATTAATAGTGTAATTTTAATATAAAATGTTCCGAATTTTTTCATAATTTCATTTTAATTTTAAAAATAATATAAAAATCTGTATATAAGCATATATTCATTGTTATTGAAAAATATTTCAATTCTAAATTAATTAAAATTTCTTTAATTTTCTATAAATATTATTTTCATTAATGTCAAAAACATCAAAACTGCTGTTATTATTTATATTTTTAATTTTATCATTAACAATTTCATTGTTTTTAGGAAGCATAAACACAATATCGATGATAAAATCCGTGTTTTCGGGAGATGCAGCTGCCTTAAGTATAATAACGGATATCAGGATTCCGAGAATATTAAATGCTGTATTGGTCGGGTCAGCACTTTCCTGTTCGGGAATAATTTTACAGTCACTTCTGAAAAATAATCTTGCAGAGCCCGGATTGCTGGGAATTTCCGCAGGTGCCGGACTTGGAGCAATAATTATTTTTTTGCTGCCTTTTCAGTCAACGTTTGCTTTACTTCCTCCGGTTTCCTTTATTTCGGGAATCCTTGCCACAGCATTAATCTTTATTACAGCAAAGAATCTGGAAAGCAGACACTTTAATTATATATCATCTAATAAAATTATACTTGCAGGTATAGCTTTAAATGCACTTTTTTCTTCGGTTAACGGACTTCTCTTATTATTATCAGGAAGTAATATCACACAAATAATATACTGGCTGAACGGTGGTCTTTCGGGAAAAGGATGGAACGAATTTTTATTTACATTTCCGATAGTATTTATTGCAGTAATTTTTTCTTTCCTGTTAAGCAAAGATTTTGATGTTATGTATCTCGGAGAGGAACTATCAGTTACGCTCGGATTAAATTTAAAAAGAATGCAGCTGATTTCCGTAATATTATCTTCGCTGCTTGCGGCTGCTGCAGTATCAATAGCGGGAATAATTTCGTTTGTTGGATTAATTATACCGAATATTTCCAAATTAATATTTGGAAGCGGACATAAGTATATAATTCCCGGTTCCGTATTGCTCGGCTCTTCATTGCTGGTACTGTCGGATGCCTTTGCCCGCTCGGTAATTGCACCTTCAGAATTACCTGCGGGCATTGTTACATCATTAATCGGTGCCCCTATATTCATTTATTTAATAGTAAAAAAACAAAATATTTAAAATTGAAATTTGATTCCACAATAGCAGCTATTTCCACTCCTCCCGGCGAAGGAGGAATTTCAGTAATCAGAGTATCCGGTGAAAAAACATTCGATATTATAGGAAATATTTTTTCAAAAATTAAAAACCGCAAACAAAAAATTAATCTGAGCGAATTAAATTCGCATACTGTACATTTCGGATACATTTTTGACAACGTTCATTTAATAGATGAAGTTTTGTTATCAATATTTAAGAAACCGAATTCATATACAGGAGAAAATACGGCAGAAATATCAATGCACGGTAATTATTTCATTGCAGAAAAGGTTCTAAATCTGTTAATTAACACAGGAGCCCGTCTTGCAGAACCGGGGGAATTTACAAAAAGAGCATTCCTAAACGGTAAAATGGATTTATCACAGGCGGAAGCTGTTGCGGATTTAATCAAATCGAAGACGGACATTTCTCACCAATATTCCATCAGCCAGCTCGAAGGTTCTATTTCAGATTATATCAATAGAGTAAGAAATGACATAATTTCAACAATAGCACTTCTTGAACTTGAACTTGATTTTTCCGAAGAAGATTTGGAATTTGTAAGTAAAACCGAACTTAAACAAAAAATACAAGAAATTTCATCACAAATAGAAGATATAATTTCAACCTATACAACCGGAAAAATAATAAGGGACGGTTTAGACATAGTAATATCGGGAAAACCGAACAGCGGTAAATCTTCTCTTTTCAACTATCTTTTAAAAAGTGACCGCGCAATTGTAAGCCATATATCAGGTACAACAAGAGATTATATTACGGAAAGCATAATTCTGGAAGGTGTCCTGATAAATTTAATAGATACTGCAGGTATCAGAACATCAGCTGATATAATCGAAGAAGAAGGCATAAAACGAACACACAAAATGCTGGATGAAGCAGATATTATAATATATTTAATAGATGGAACTCTTGATAAATCTGACATTGAAAAAGAATACCTGTATTTTACAAAAAATCTCAATCCAGATAAAACGATACTAACATATTCTAAAAGAGATTTATTTAAAGAAAAACCTGAAAATGAAAGACTTGAGATTTCCATATACGATGATGATTCAATAAAAAAATTAAAAAAGGAAATAATAAAAACAGCCAAACGGCTTACCGGATACAATAAACAGAAATCCGCAATAAACAAAGGAAATATAATCTTAACAAATTTCCGTCATAAATTATGTTTTGAAAAAACATTAGAATCATTAAATAATGCACTTGATTCAATTAACTCGAAAATGAGTTCCGAATTCATTTCACTCGACCTGAGAAATGCACTAAATGCACTCGGTGAAATCACAGGGGAAGTAACAAATGATGAAATCTTAAATTATATTTTCAAAAACTTCTGTATAGGAAAGTAAATACAAACGAGATGAACAAAAAATTAAGAAGTCTCATAGCAAACACGACTAAAGTTTCTTTTATGCTGCTGATAATCTATTTTGTCTTTATCAGCAATAGAATCAGTACAGGGTCGTACGAACATTCTTATTTTCGTGATTCATTAAATAAAATTGACTCGATTAAAACTGCACTTGATAACGAAATTGATACACTATGGATTTCTGCAGCGGGAGATTTAATGTGCCATGTGGCTCAACTGAATGATGCGTCGGCAGGAAACGGGAAATACGACTTCTTTCACATGTTTGAAATAATAAAGCCTTTCACAGACCTTACTCATATTACTTTCGCCAATCTGGAAACTGTAACTGCCGGAGCAAGTAAAAATTTTACAGGTTATCCAACCTTCAATTCACCGGATGAATATGTGCTTGCAATTGTAAATGCAGGATTCGATGCACTTGTTACAGCTAATAATCACTGTCTTGACAGAGGTTTTTACGGTATAGAAAAAACTATTGAACTGCTCGATGAATGCGGAATTTATCATACGGGTACTTTTAAAAACGAAGAAGAAAGTAATAAAATCCTTGTCATAGAACAAAATAAATTTCGAATCGCACTTCTTGCTTATACATACGGAACAAACGGAATTCCAGTGCCGAAAGGAAAAGAATTTTCAGTCAACTATATCAATCTGGAAAAAATGAAATCAGATATTGAAAAAGCAAAGGAAACTTTAAGCGACAAAATTGTTGTGTTCCTGCACTGGGGTGAAGAATATCAGAGATATCCGAACAAACACCAGAAGAATATTGCAGATGAACTTTTCGATGCCGGAGCAGACATAATATTCGGCAGTCATCCTCACGTACTGCAGCCAATGGAAACAAGAATAATAGAAAAAAACGAAAATCAGAAAAAAGTATTTATAATTTATTCACTCGGGAATTTTATATCAAATCAAAGGAAAAAATATACTGATAACGGAGTAATTGTAAATTTGCAATTGATAAAGAATCACCGCACCAAAGAAACCGTTATAAATATAATCGATTATGTACCCGTTTATGTATCTACATCAGGAGGAAAATTCAGAGTTATTCCGGTTCGTGAATCCTTATATGCTATTGAAAATGAAATTAAAGAATCCCGTTACTATTTCCCGTCAGATTACCCGAGGTTAAAAAGTATATGGGAGGAATCAACCGAGCATTTAACTAATACTGATTGTGAAATATATCCGGCAGAACTCATGCCTGATATTGAATAAAAATTAATGACCTTTAAAAAAATTTAAAATGAAAAGGAGTAAAATTTATGTCACTGACAATTACGGAATTCCGCGACGAAATGGGAATCATCACACTCGACAATGACAGTAAGAGAAATTCGCTTTCGAGTGAACTAATTGAGGAAATAATATCCGGACTGAATTATTTTAAAGATAATGATGCAAGAGTAGCGATATTGAGAGCTAATAAAGAGTCAAAAGTATTTTCTGCAGGGCATGATATAAACGAACTTGCAAAACCTGGAAGAGACCCGTTATCATATAATGACCCCCTCGAACAAGTACTAAGAGCAATAGAACATTTTCCTGCACCTGTTATTGCTATGCTCAACGGGTCAGTCTGGGGAGGAGCTACGGAACTGATATTTACATGTGACATAATCATTGCAACAAGAAAAGCTACATTAGCCCTTACTCCTGCCCGCATCGGAGTTCCTTACAATCCAAACGGAATACTTCATTTTCTGAATATGCTATCAATATCTGTAGTAAAAGAACTGTTTTATACAGCACAACCTTTATCAGCAGAACGGGCTGAACAACTCGGCATCATTAATCATCTTGTAGCGGAAGAAGAACTTGAAACATATACTTTTGCTCTTGCTGAAAAAATTAAAAAAAATGCACCGCTTTCAATAGCAGTTATGAAAGAACAATTAAGATTGCTCAGTAAAGCATCGCCTCTGAGTCCGGAAACTTTTGAAAGAATTCAAGGTCTGAGAAGAACTGTATATGACAGCAACGACTATAAAGAAGGAATACAGGCGTTTCTTGAAAAAAGAGAACCTGTTTTTAAAGGAAATTAAAATTTTTTCACAACAATTCATCAATAACCATAATTAGCGAATGATTTATTATCTTTTTAATAAATACAACAATTTAATAATCGGATTGTTGCTATGAGTGGAAATCCAAATTTTAGAATGAAATGTAAAATAAGATTTTAAGGTTATAAATTCTTTAAAATGAAGCCAAGACCTGTTATAATTTCCTAATTTATGAAATAAACATAAATTTTTTAATGGTGTTTTTAGTCTGTAATAATTTTTCCTATTTTTTTCAATATATTTAATTAAGTACTGAGTACTTCTCAACCAGGTGTCATGTAAAAGAAAATAACCACCATTCATAAGCAACAAATCACTATAAAAGAAATCTAAAAATATTCCATCGAACCTATGGTCTCCATCTATAAATATAAAATCAAATTTTCTACTTTCTTTTAATAATTTAGGTAAAGTTTCATAAGAAAATTCATTATAGAACTCAAGATTATTCTCAAATCTTAGCTTTTTAATATTATCTAGTCAAGTATTATTAAACTCTGATTCCTGAAATGGATCCATGGCAACATGTTTAGAATTAGATGCAGCAATTATATGAGCTGCAGAACGACCATGTCCGAAACCCGTTTCAAGTGTTTTATTTACTTTTTTTTCTTTAACAAAATTGTATATAAATTCCGCATCTTCAGTTTTTATGGGGACAGATTTTAAAATATCATCAACAATTAATATATTATTAATTTCTTGTGGAGTCATAAATTTTAGAATAATTTAATTCGTAAATTCTTAAATAATTTAAAAATAAAAGATTTACGTTACAATTCAAAAAAATTATTCTCGATTTACAAATAATACATTCAGATTTTATGTTTCTAATTTTTTTTATATTGTTTAAAAAGAAAATATGCTTCCTTAGACAAACAGAAACTGAATTAAATTATAAAAAGGGATTTGTACAAAAGAGTTTTTATCTTATATTCGAATAAATTTTATAAATAATTATTGATTTTTAAAATATATAGTCTTCTTATTTTCTAATTTTTTTAAAAATAGATTTCCATATGAAATAAACAGGTATTCCGATTATTACTACTAATAATCCGGGCCATGTGTAGTTCGGCTTGTAAAATAATAAAATCAAACATATCACGGAAGCAGCAATTATATATAAAGCAGGCAAATAAGGATATCCGAAAGCTTTATATGGTCTCTCTGCTTCAGGTCTCATTTTTCTTAATCTAAAGAGCCCTATTATCGTTAAAATATAAAAAATCAATACGGCAAATACTACATAATCGAGTAAATCCGAATATGTACCCGAGAGACACAGTAATGAAGACCATAATGCCTGAACAACCAGTGCCCATCCGGGTACACTGAATTTATTTAATTCACCGGTCCGTTTAAAAAATAATTTATCCTGAGCCATAGCATAAACTACTCTTGCACCCGCTAATATCAATCCATTGTTGCAGCCAAAAGTAGAAATCATTATAAAAATTGCCATTACGATGGCAGCCGAATCACCAAGAAACATAGACACGGCAGCTGTTCCTACGCGGTCACTGACCGCAAACTGAATACCTTTTTCCGCTGCTGTTATTCCCTCAGGAGTACCTTTCAAAGGCAAAACAAAAATATAACTGAAATTTGCCCCAAGATACAATAAAGTAACAATACCGGTACCAAGTGCGAGACTTAAGGGAATATTTCTTTTAGGATTCTTAACCTCACCTGCGGTAAATGTAATATTATTCCACGCATCACTCGAAAACAACGAACCCACCATAGCAATACACACTGCAACCATCAAGGAAAAACCTGTAAGTGATTCAATCGAAATTATTTTTCCGTCTGATACTTTTGTCATAGAAGCACTCCAGAAATCGGAAAAGTTATTTACCATCGCAATAGAACCTGCTCCGAGAATCAGTCCGAGAATTAATAATAAAAGCAATGCAGAAGTTTTCGTGAAAGTAAATATATCCTGAACAAATTTTCCTAATTTTATACCGAATAAATTTATAAATGAAAGTACCAAAATGCTGAATATAGCAAGAATCTGTGCTGCGGAAATTTTGACAAAACCAGACGATATCAGAATATTTTTCTCAGAAAACCAAGGGATTATTACTCCGGTATATTTGGCGAAAGCTACCGCTACTGCTGCTATTGTGCCTGATTGAATTACCAAAAAAAGTGTCCATCCGTATAAAAATCCGGTTAAATCGTTATAAGACTCACGAAGATAAACATATTGACCGCCTGCCTTGGGCATCATTGCAGCAAGTTCACCGTAACTCAATGCGGCTATCAAAGTAATTATTCCCGAAATCAGCCAGGTCAATATTAATATACCGGGAGACCCGACATTACGTGCCATATCGGAACTTACGATGAAAATTCCCGAACCTATCATACTTCCTATGACTATAAAGGTGGAATCGGAAAGTCCTAACTCCCTCCGGAAAGTTCTTTTTTCTTCAGTCATTTCATTTTTGAATTCATGTTTGTAAAATTAATCATTTTTTAATTCATAAAAAGCAGAATTTTAAATAATTTTTTCCTTTTGCAATATTACCCGCTATCAGTAACTAAATAACAAAAGAGAAAACATTAAGTATTTATACTTTGATGAATAAGAATTAAATTATTAAAAATAAACATTATGCTGAATATAAAAGAATTTAAAAAATACGGATACGAATTTATTGATTGGATAGCAAATTACTATTCAAACATAGAAAATTATCCGGTAAAATCACAGGTGCAACCGGGAGATATTTACAGTAAACTTCCGGATAAACCTCCTCTGAAAGGAGAAACTATAGAAGAAATCATTAAAGATTTCAATGAGATAATAATACCGGGTATAACACATTGGCAAAGTCCGAATTTCTATGCTTATTTTCCTGCTAACACAAGTTTTCCCTCCATACTCGCAGAGATGTTAACTTCAGCACTCGGAGTTCAGGGAATGAAATGGGAAACTTCACCCGCCGCAGCTGAACTGGAAGAACTGGTAATGAACTGGCTGAAAAAAATGACCGGAATACCTGATAATTTCGACGGGGTAATTCAGGATACAGCTTCCACCTCAACACTTGCCGCCGTGTTAACAGCACGGGAAAAATATTCAGGTTTCAAAATAAACAAATCAGGATTTCAAAATAACAAATTCCGTGTCTATTGTTCCACAGAAACCCATTCATCTATAGAAAAAGCTGTAAAGATTGCAGGTATCGGAAAAAATAATCTTATAAAAATAAAAACAGATAATAATTTCGGATTAATTCCTGAACTGCTGGAAGATGCTGTCCAAAAAGATTTATCCAAGAGTAAAAAACCTTTATGCATTATTGCCACGCTCGGAACAACGAGTTCTACTGCCGTAGACTCCTTAAAATTAATTTCGAATATCAGTAAAAAATATGATATTTGGCTGCACATAGACGCAGCTTATGCCGGAAACTCATTGATTCTTCCAGAATATAAATGGATGCTCGAAGGAATAGAAAACGCAGACAGTATAGTCTTTAATCCTCATAAATGGCTGTTTACAAATTTTGATTGCTCGGCATTTTTTATAAAAGAAAAAGAATATTTGATAAGAACATTCGAAATTATTCCTGAATACCTCAAAACTGTTTCCGATGCCAAAAAAGTTAATAACTACTGCGATTGGGGAATTCCTCTCGGAAGAAGGTTCAGAGCACTCAAGTTATGGTTTGTAATCAGAAATTACGGAATCGAGGGAATTCAGGATACTCTACGAAAACATATATCAATTGCAAAAAATCTTGAAGAGGAAATTAAAAAAGACAACAGATTTGAAATACTTGCTCCGGTGAACTTTAATTTAATCTGCTTCAGATATAATCCGGGTAATATAGACGAAGAAACATTGAACAATATTAATGAATCATTGATGCATAATTTAAACAAAACAGGAAAAATATATCTGTCACATACAAAACTAAACGGCAAGTTCACATTAAGAATAGTAACAGGTCAAACGTACTTGAGAATAGAAAATGTACGGAAGGCATGGGAATTAATAAAAGAAACCATTAATAATATTTTATCTGACTTCGTCAGTTTGTCTTAAATATTCAAGTATTTTTCTTGCTTCTTCCTCACTGTCAGTTTGTTTATACATATGGTTTTTAAAACTTTTAGCAAGTTCTCTTGCCTCACTATCTTCCTTAATCATTCCTTCGGGATTTAAAATCATATTCATAATCCATTCGGGTTTTCTTTTAGCAGTAATACCCTGCAGTGAGGGACCCATTCCCTTTCCCGATTCGAGGTGACATATCCGGCATTTTTTATCGAAGATTTCTTTTCCGGACTCTGCAAGTTCAGGATTAAGAGCTTCAAGCTCGACAAATTTAACAGGACCCGTACCGATTCCTTTTTCCTTTTCCCCGCACCCGGAAAAAATAAATAACACAAAAATTATAATAAAAATATATTTCATAAAAATTTTAGAATATGTTCGTTTCATAACAAACGAAATGCATTTAATATTCATATCAGGATTAATATTTTATATATAAAAGCCCCGTTAGGCTAATGGATAAACCGGCAGATTCCGGTTCTGTCTTTAGAGGTTCGAATCCTCTACGGGGCACTGATTTACAGATCAAAACAATAACAACAAAACAATTAGCAAGAAAATTTAAATTTTTGCTCTTAAGTTTTTGTTATACTTAATTACTCCGAAAGAACACAAAATCACAAATATACCGTATATAACAGCTTCTATCCCGAGTATTATAGTAATCGCAATTGCACTGAAGGGATTGGTTATTATTATATATCCTAAAATTATCATCAGTATTCCGGCAATGACATTTAACCACCAGTAGGGTACATTACTTTTCTTCAAGCCGATTGTATCCCCTATAAAAAATACTCCTGTTGCTATTGCCCAGAAACCAAATATGAAAAGAAAAATTTCAACCGAAATTCCCGGTTTTGTGATAAGTATCAAGCCGAATAAAAATTCCACGATTCCCCATACAAACATAAGTCCCCAGTGCATATAATTTTTCGCATTGAAAATTGCAGACAAAATTTGAAAAAATCCCGTAACAAGTGTAACAGCCCCAATAAATACCACAAGTACGAGTAAGGCATCAACAGGCACCGTGATTGCATAAATTCCTATAATTATAAAAAGTAATCCCCTTAAAAAATAAAGCCATGGATGTTTGAAAGCTTCCATTATGTTTAATTTAAAGTTATTGAAAAAAAATGTTTGTTAATTTAAGAATCCAATCAGCAGGTAATGTGAAACATTGCGATTACTTTACCAGAGGATGTGTTCCATTCTTTTATGGCTTCCGGAGTAGGCAATAAAACTACTTTACAGTTTTTCTTTTTGAAATAATTCATCGCTTCTTCTGAAAAATTAAGAGTACCGTGTTGTCCCGTACCGACTATAAGAATTTCAGCACCCTCTTTAAATATGTGTTTTGCTTCTTCACGTGATACAATATGTGAAGTGCCATATATTTCTTTTGAAAGTTTTTTCTTTCTTTTCTTTATATTGCCCTTAAGATTAACTATAATATCACGTTCATATACTTCCCCTTCAATCGTAATGCTTCCAAATGATGTATTATCTATGTTAGGTTTCATGTTATATTTTATTAATATTAATATAAAATTACAATTCAAAAAATTTTAAATAAATAACTTTTTAGAAACTCAGATTACCAAATAGAATATTTGCGATATTTTTAAATATACATGTCATAAACATATTTTACCATATTCAGTCATCTCTTATAAAAATTAGATATTTGTTTCGAAAAAACAAAATTAAATATAGATGAATAGAAATCAAAAAATACAAGGTAAAATAAAAAAGGAGCAACAAATTTCAAGGAAATTTTAAAAATATTTATCAATTCTGATAAACTTATGTTTTTCAGATGATTAAATAATTATGAATATTAAAGTTTAGAAAACAATTTATTACTCTTATTTATGTTCATTGTTACTTAAATATTATCTTGACAAATGAACATATGTTCATTATGTTTGTATAGAACTAAAGTTCAATAATTATGTCTCCAAGACCAATAAGAATAAGAAAAGTCAGCAAACCTCCTGTTGTATCAGGATTTAAACCATTTGGTAATAAAAATACTGAAAAAAATAAAAGTGTTTTTCTTCATTATGAAGAATATGAAGCATTAAGATTGTGCGATTATGAAATGCTAAATCATCACCAAGCGGCGGTTCTTATGGATGTATCGAGGCCTACTTTGACACGTATTTATTCCCGTGCAAGACAAAAAATCGCCGAAGCACTGGTTGATGGAAAATCTATTATAATCGAAGGAGGTAAAATTTATTTCGATAGTGATTGGTATATGTGCGAAAATTGCGGATGTAATTTTAATCACCCTGTTAAAACCGAAGAAATTAAATTTTGTCCTTTATGCAAAAGTAATAAGATTACAAATATTGAACTTGGAGAAGAGTATGATGAAAATTATAAACCGCGTTGTGATGATATTTGTATTTGCCCGGAATGCGGATATGAACAGCCTCACCAACCCGGTAGACCCTGTAAAAATGAAATTTGCCCGCAGTGCAATAACCGTATGGTAAGAAAAGGAACACCTCATAGTAGAAAATTTAATTATTAAATATTATGAAAATTGCAATAACAAGTACCGGAAACAGTCTCGAAAGTAAATTAGACCAGCGGTTTGGACGCTGTGCTTATTTTATTATTTACGATACCGAAACTAAAGGAATTGAAATTATACCTAATCCCAATAAAGATGTTGAGGAAGGTGCCGGTCCAGCTTCGGTTAATTTAGTTGCCTCAAGAAATGTAAAAAAAATAGTGTCCGGAGCTTTCGGTGTAAAAATTAAATCTTTAATCGATAGCCTTAAAATTCAAATGATCGTGCTTAAAGAAACGGATAAAACTGTTCAGGATATTATTGATATGCTGAACAAATAATTTACTAAATTTTTTATTAATCTTAAAATAGGAGTAGTTATGCCTGGATTTGATAGGACTGGTCCTCAAGGAAAAGGACCCGGAACAGGACGCAAAATGGGACTCTGTTACGATAATGATAAATCCTCAAAAACTTCATCTTCAGACTCTTCTTCGGAAAATCAAAATGATATAGAAAGATTTCAAGATAGAGGATTCGGGTTAGGATGGAGATGGGGAGGCAGAGGAAGAGGCAGAGGAAGAGGTAGAATGGGATTGGGACGGCAAAATCGTTTCAGAGGAGGTTTCTAAATCCTAAAATAATTTTTTCTGAAATTTTTAATCTCTATTTATAAAATAATACAAAAAATGAAGAAACGTATTGCTATTCCGTTGGAAAACGGTATTTTGTGTCAGCATTTCGGCCACTGTCAGCAGTTTGCTATTTTGGATATAGAAAATAATTCTGTTTCCGATGAAACACTCGTTACTCCCCCACCCCATGAGCCCGGTTTATTACCTAGTTGGATTGCCGAAAAAGGAGTGACAGACGTCATCGCAGGCGGTATGGGACAACGTGCAATTAACTTATTTAATCAACATAAAATCAATGTGTTCGTCGGTGCTCCGATTAAATCTCCGAAAGAACTGGCTCAGGATTTACTTGACAATACTCTTATCGCAGGAGCAAACTATTGTGACCATTAATTTTATAAGCATGAATTTTATCGATAAATTTTATCCTAAATGGAAAAAATAAAAATTGGAATTATTATATGCGACAGATACAGCAGTTGTGCAGGCGGAAAGTGTTTCAGGTCATTAGACAAACGTAAAGGTGCGTTTTCTATGTATAAAAATAAAGATGTTAAGATTGCGGCATTTACAACCTGCGGGGGATGTCCCGGCGGAAATATAGAATATGCCCCAGAAGAAATGAAAAAAAACGGTGTTACTTATATTCATTTTGCTACGGGATTTATAGTCGGCTATCCGCCATGTCCATATATGGAACATTTCGAAAAATTCATAACTGAAAAATATAATATGAAGGTTATTTTCGGTACGCACCCAATCCCCGAAAAATATTATAAAACACATCTTAAATTGAATACATGGAAAAATCAAGACTTTAAAAAAATTATTAAACCGACACTGTCAGATAAAAAAACAAGACTATGTTACGATTAATCTGTTAATATGAAAATTGCTATTGCGAGCGGCAAAGGCGGAACCGGTAAGACATTTGTCGCTACAAATATTTTCTATGCACTTCTGAAAAATAATCACTCTGTTGTTCTCGTCGATTGCGATGCGGAAGCTCCTGACTCGATCGGTTTCTTCCGGACAAAAATTGAAAATTCATTTGATGTTGTTCAGAAAGTACCAGTTATAGATCTGAATTCCTGCACGTACTGTTCAAAGTGCAAAGATTACTGTAACTATAATGCTATATTCATTCTGCCTCCTATAAAATTTATTCAGGTCATCGAAGAACTATGCCACGGCTGCGGTGCATGCAGTGTCGCCTGTACATTCGGTGCAATAAAAGAAAAACCTGTCTCACTCGGAAAAGTCAATACATATATTCTAAACGGTAAAAATCAACTCATTGAAGCTTGTATGAATATCGGTGTTATGTCACCAGTTCAGATTATTAAAGCTGCAATTAAAGAAATTAATTACAAATATGATATCGCTGTTCTTGATTCTCCTCCGGGTACTTCCTGCCCGTTTATCCATACGACAGCCGCTGCCGATTTTGTTATTCTTGTTACGGAACCGACTCCGTTCGGATTAAGCGACTTAAAACAAAGCGTTGAAACTCTGAAAGAAATGAATAAAAAATTTGGTGTAATTATCAACCGGGCAGGACTGGGTAATAATGATGTTTACAAATATATTAAATATGAAAATATTCCGCTTTTACTCGAGATCCCCTTCGATAAGGAAATTGCTGCATTATATTCTGCCGGAATAATTGTTTCCGAATATTACTCTGAAATCAGAAAAAATTTTTATGAAATGACAAAAAAAATTATGGAGCAGTATGGAAATTGCGGTGATTAGCGGTAAAGGCGGAACAGGAAAATCCTGCATCAGTGCGGCTTTTGCCACGCAGGAAAAAAAAGTTTTAATTGCTGACTGTGATGTAGATGCAGCGAACCTTTATCTGTTATTTAAACCTACTATTGAATACAAAGAAGTGTATATTGCGGGTTATAAAGCAGTAATAAACTACGAAAGATGCACAAACTGCGGTAAATGTATCGACTATTGCCGCTTTGACTCAATTCATAAAGAAAACGGGAAAGTTACTATCTCCGAAATATTATGCGACGGTTGTTCTTTGTGTTCACGAATATGTCCGGAAAATGCTATCGAGATGCTTCAAAATAATAAAAGCCGTATGTTTTCAGGCTCGTTTAGAAATGGAAAAATGGTTTACGGTCGACTTGCTCCAGGCGAAGAAAATTCGGGTAAGCTTGTAAATATCGTTCGGCAAAAAGCAAAACAGGTTGCAGAGGAAAATAATCTGGAAATCGTTATACTTGATGGTCCGCCGGGAATCGGCTGCCCGGTAATTTCAACTATTACCGGAGTAGATAAAGTAATTATTATTACGGAACCTACTATATCCGGGTTCCGTGATTTACAGAGAACCCTCGAAGTTGTTAAAAAATTTAATCTGGAATGTTGTGTGATAATCAATAAATTTGACTTGAATAAAAAAATGAGTATTTACATCAGCAAGCGGTGTAAAGAAATAGGGATAAATGTCACAGATTACTTGCCATTTGATATTCAGGTTGTTGAAGCTATGGTAAACTGTAAAAGCATTACAGAATG
>VGWA01000054.1 GCA_016873795.1 Ignavibacteria bacterium | reverse complement strand
CCGTTTAATCCGGTTACTCCCGATTGGGGTGAGGATATTCTGGTAAGCAATAATAATGTTTCCTCACCGACTGTCGGTAATCCGACCCCCTATGCAAGAATGATAAAAGTGGAATCGGATACCGCAGGAAGACTTTATCTGTCCTATTTAAATCTCTCAAGAGATACGCTTTATATATATAAGTCAATAGATAACGGAACAAACTGGACAATGTTGCAAAAAGTGTTAACCGGAGTTGATTATAGAATCCATTCGTTTGATTTCTATGTCACCGACTCTGTAAATGTTTTCAGATTAGGATTTGCAATTTCGGTTGTGCCTACTGTTGGAACAGGATATGAAGGCTCAATCTACTGGGTGACATTTATGGATAATGGAATGGGTGCAAGATTAGTGCAAACATTTCCGTACTCGGATAAAGGATTCACAGCTCCAGCGATTGTTTCAGACGGCTATGTTCGTGATGCTGCTACAACAAATTGGTATATGACATTTCAGGGAGTTAATCCCACTACCGGCGCGGGAACTATTGCACTTATGCAGTACACAACGGATTGGGGATATACATGGCTTCTGGATACAGCGAGAAATACTTATAATGATTATGACCTGGATATTGACTACTCGTTTAACGGAGATTCTCTTTACGTGTTGATGACAAATAATCTGACAACCACAAATCCAAACCTAAGGCTAAGATATATAGGAATTGCGGCATTAGGAACAACTCTTGCCTTTAAACAATTTAATCCTGCCTCTACATCTCTTCCCGAATATTCGGGAAGCCTCGCCGCCAATAGGCAAACCAATGCTATTGTAGTGACTTATACCCAATCAACTTCCGGATTGGAAGACATATATTATTCTTATGCCGTGGATGGAATAGTTTCGTCATCGGTTGTCGGAGTGCCGATTGCTAATAATCCTAACAATGAAAATTATTCTTCTGTTGATTGCCATGTGTCACAGGGTGCGTACAGGTTGGCGTACCGCTCAGTCGGCACAGGGTATGATACGGTAATATATATGAATACACTTTCACTGCCATCCGGTTTCGCAAACCGACAAGTTGTTAACGAAACTAATAACTCGAGTGCCGATATTGCACCGGATATAGTAGGACGTTACGGATCGGGCGGTGTAGCGTTTGCAGGCGTCGGAAATTATAAAGTCTGGTACGACGGCTCGGATATATTTACAAATATTACTTCTCCGAAAGGAGTAATTCCGGAAAATTACTCGCTCGGACAAAATTATCCCAACCCGTTTAACCCGGTTACTAATATTAATTTCTCCCTGCCGGTGAATACGTTTGTCACTTTGAAGATTTATGATATTACGGGAAGAGAGGTAAAAGAACTTGTAAACGGACAATTGAATGCAGGCGTTTATAATTATACTTTTGATGCCTCTGGGCTGAGCTCGGGCGTGTATCTGTATAAAATTATCGCCGGTGATTTTGTATCGGTGAAAAAAATGACGTTGATTAAGTAATCGTTCGAAATTTTTTTATGCTAATCGGGGATGTTAATGTTAAGAACATCCCCTTTTTATTTAACATAAAGTCCTGAAGGCAGGCATAAGCCAATGATAAATTATAAATTATAAATTATAAATTATAAATGATAAATTATAAATTATATAAGTCTTAACTAAAGTACTAACTAAAGTCAAGAAGTCAGGCAAGAAAGAATGCGGGATATTAAATCAAGTCTGAAAGTTTTAGATGTTGATAGTAACAGGAAAAATATTTATTATTAAGAAAAATTAAGATTATGGAAACAAAATTTGCATCTGCGAAAAGATCATCACCGGAAAAAGTAAGAGAAGATTATCAACTTTTTAAAGACCTGAATAATGTAAGAGAGATATTCAATTCACTTCCTTATTTAATGACAATATTGAATGAGGACAGGCAAATTGTTTATATTAACGAAAAGTTTTTAAAGAGTTTAAAAGTCGATTCGATTTATACTATACTCGGACTCCGAACCGGTGAATCGGTAAATTGTATTCATTCAAAAGAGGAGCCGGGCGGATGCGGAACAAGCGAGAGCTGCAGATATTGCGGTGCGATTAATACAATTCTCGAGAGTCAGGAAACCCGAAAAATAGTACAGAGCGAATGCAGAATTTTATCAAAAGCAAACGGCAACAATATTGCACTGGATTTTCTTGTGTCCGCTTCTCCTTTTTTTGCATCGGGAAGGCACTACACTCTGCTTACACTTCATGATATAAGCGGAGAAAAATGGAAAAAAGCTCTTGAAAGAATCTTTTTTCACGATATTATGAATACTGCCGGAAATATAAAGGGGATTCTTGATATAATAGATAAAATTGATAATGAAAACGAGTTTGAGGAATTTATTGAAATGGCACGGAAATCAAGCAGAATGCTTGTTGAGGAAATACAAGCCCAGCGGGATTTACTTGCTGCCGAAGCAGGAGAACTATATACCAAGAGAAAACCCGTGCTTACAGGTGAGATTATGAAAGACGTTACTCAGTCTATAATGCTGCACAGTGTAGCAAAAAATAAAACAGTTGTGATTGATAAAGACTCGGCAAATTTAACTTTTTCGACTGACGGAGTTTTATTGAAGAGAATTTTGACAAATATGCTGAAAAATGCCCTGGAAGCGGAACAAAAGGATTGTATTATTTTATTTACATGCAGATTTGAAAATAACAGCGTTACATTCGGAGTGCATAATAATAGTTTTATTCCGCGGGATGTCGAATTGCAAATTTTTAAAAGGAACTATTCGAGCAAAGGTATAGGAAGAGGGCTCGGAACATACAGCATGAAACTGTTAGCCGAAAGATTTTTAGGGGGTAAAGTATGGTTCGAAACTGACAAGGAAAAAGGCACAACGTTCTTCGTGAAAATACCGATTTCGGATGATAAATGATGTTGATTTATCCCGTTAGTCTATCTTTGTAAAGCTCTGTATTATTTTCTTCAGAGGTTCTTTGTACTTTTTGAAAACAGTCAGCGGTACTTCAAGATTTGCATAAAGGATTTTATCTTTTGGGGTAAGAATGTAAAGGTGTTTTATGATAAGCTCGTCCTTTGTTATGCAATCGATTTGCTTTGCAGGAATTCTATTAATTTCAAACTCGGTTATTACAACAGAATCGCCCGGATAGATACTTTTTAACCGTTCGAAGGATTCCTGTACAATGTGCTCCAGGTCAACTTCTTCCGTAAGTTCGATGTTCAGCGTTAAATCTTCGGGTTGGGGCATTAAAAGCAGCAGAACATGTTCTCTTTGCACTTTCCAGTCAGAGGGATAGGATAATGTTAATCCCGCTTCTTCAAATGAGTAGTTTTTGTATTGTGCCTGTACACAAAGCGGAATTGAAAGAAACAGAATAAAACAAAATGTTAAAATGACTTTTGTTCTCATAAGTTTTTGTTTTAGTTTAATATATATTCAATTATAATTATACTTTATGTAAAAATCAATACAATCCGAAACCAAAAAATATCAGTCTTTAAAAGGGCAACTACCCTGATTTTAGTTTTGCAGAATGTAGGAACAAAACCTCTAAACCCCGCAGGGGCGATATTTTTGAAGTGTCTTTATAGAGTTTAGCCCCGCAGGGGTGATTTCTTTGTCGTGTCTTTATAGAGTTTAGCCCCGCAGGGGCGATATTTTTGTAGTATCTTTATAGAGTTTAGCCCCGCAGGGGCGATATTTTTGTAGTGTCTTTAATTGATTTAAAGACAACGCGAAATGAATTTCATAAACGGATTCATTAGTCCGATGTGAAATGTAATAAGTTCTGTCAGATCAGGTTTAAGAGCAACTTCCGGCTTGTATGTCTTATAAACGTAATATTGTTTCATCTTCAATGATTCAGTAAGTAATTCTTCGGAACAGCTTTTTTCTAATATTTCATAACCTTTCGGAAATCTTTTAAGCTTTTCCCCTTCTATATTTTTGTATTCTTTGACAAATCTTTTATCTGTTATTATTGATTTATATTCATCGAAATTACGGAGAATTTCATTTCTTATTTTTTTTAATATTGCAGGATTCTTATCATATTGCCCGCCGGCTATGAGAAATTCATCGGGTGAAAGATGAAAATAAAACTGCGGCAGTTCGGACTTTTTAATTGTGTTGTAACAGAAAGAAGCGGAGGTTTGTGTTTTGTAAGGGGTTTTATCTTTCGTAAATCTGATGTCGCGGTTTATTCTGAATATTGATTTGTAACCGACAATAATATTATCGTCGATTTTTTTCAGTTCGATATAGAGAGTGTCTATTAAAGCTCTCATAGGAATTTTTACGAACGTTTCGTACATATCCCTGTTATTATCAAACCATTTTTTATTGTTGTATTTTCTGTTTTTCAGTTTGCGGAGGAAATCAATTGTTTCTTTTGAAAATCCGAGAAATGGTTCTCTTATAAAATTTTCGGTTTTTGAATTTAATCCTGACTTTATTTGTGATAAATAAATCATATTTCGAAAAAAGATATTAAAAGTATCGGTAATTATTATTTTTTCGTTCTGGCAACGAAGCCCTTTTTTCCCGCAAGCCAGATGTAAGTTTCACTCAGACATATCCTGTGAATATCAGGAAAATCGTTCATACATTTTTCCCAGTTAAGCCCGTTGTCTCTGCTGACGAAGAGTGTAGTACCGTCATTTTTATTGTTATCTCCACAGGTAAGCCATCTGTTATTACCGATATATTTTATATTACGCAGGCGATTCTTTGTAATTTCTTTTACAAACCAGTTATTTCCGCCGTCTTTTGTAATAAGTGCCTTTCCCTGAAAACTTACCGCTATGCCGTTGTTATTATCCGAAAATTCAATATCACGTATTTGTCCTGTTTGTTCTGCATCGTCTTTGAAGAGATAGTCATAATTGTTACCATTATCGGTAATATTAATAATTATTCCATCCCCCGTTCCGATAAGGCCGCTGTTAAATTTTTCAATATTTAAGAGCATATCGGGTATAATATTGACAAAATTAAAATTCATTCCGCCGTTGGATGTAACTAAAAATTTTGGTGTTATTTCTTTATTGAAAAGAATTCCGCCGGACAGATAACCGACAGCATCACTTTCAAAATACATTCCGTAAAGCAGCAGGTTTCCCGCATCGATATAGAGTGAATAATCCGTCCAGTTATTTCCTCCGTCGGTTGTTTTATATAGAATTCCCCACTCTCCGCAAAACCAACCGGTATTAGAGTTAACAAACTGAATTTGCTCAAGATATACGGAATCAAGTTTTTTTACCAAAGCCCATTTATTACCGGAATCGGTTGTTTTGTATATTTTTCCTGTTCCGTAAGAGTAAACGAAACCTGTGTTATCGTTTATAAACTCTATATCATGAAGGTCATCTGTAATGTTTGTACTAAGAACTTCCCATTCTATGCGGGAGTTAAGGTCATTCATTTGCGAAGAGCAACCGGAAAACAGAATTAAAATAAATGCTATAACCAAAAAGTATTTCATTCTTTTTCTAATTAATTTTCATAAACAAGAACAGTAATGTAATCAACAACTTCATCTGACGGCATAATATCTCCGGAATTTCCCGCCCTGATAATTTCTGCTGTCGGATTATCTGACACAAGTTTTGCATATTCGAGAAGAGTCATAATAGCGCCGAATCCGCAGACAGACAAGTTTTTCTTAGAAACAACCTCATCAATTTTTTTTGAGTTAAGGATTTTAATTTGTTCAATTACGAGACCGTCAAGCATTTTTCCCACTTCGGGCGGTACGTAGTGGGAGAAATCGGAAGAGGCAAGTATAAGTATTTTTCTGTTCATTTTTTTATTTTCTTCATAAACAGATTTTGCTATTCTTTTTGCATTATCATAGCATTGACGGGTTATTGTAATCGGGACGATTTTAAAATCATAATCAAGGAAGTATTGAAGCAACGGAAGCATAACCTCGCCGCTATGCTCGTATTTATGTGCTTCGGATGATTCTTTAAAGGGAAGGCATGTCATGAATTGCTTATCCAGTTCTGTTTTTCCGAGCGGTGTTTCCCAAAAGTCATTTTCATCCAATGCAATTTCCGCACCCAGACCGATGTGGTTGGGATTTATAATAAAAATAGTATCATATTTTATATTTGATGACTTGATAATTTCAAAAAAATGTACTGCTTCATATGCAGAAAACATATATCCGGCATGCGGAACAACACCGCCGATTATTTTTTTCTTTGACAGAGACAGGTTAATATTATCTTTCTCTTTACTGAGAATCGATTCAATCATTTCCGTTAACTCCCCCTTTTTTCCGGGATAAAATCTACCTGCGACAGCCGGTTTTCTTATTTTCATAACTTTGATTTTTATGTTTATAAAAATATGTTTATTAAGTGTTTAACTCAGATTAAAATCAGGCATAATTTTATTTCCGCAGAATTTACATTTTCCGCTGTTTTCAAGACCTATTATTTCTGTTTGGTAACCCTGTCGACTAATCAATATTTTTCTGCATTTATCACAGTAAGTATTGCTGCCGGAATCGGACATTACGTTTCCAAGATATACATAATTGAGATGCCCGGAGGCAATATCAAATAATTTTGTAAGAGTTTTTAGTGATGTTCCCGGTATTGTGCATTTGTAATGCGGGAAATAACGCGAAAGATGAAGAACGGTGTTTTCTCCCAGTTCATTTTTAATCCACTTACACATTTCTTCAAATGCTGTTTCATCGTCATTTAAACCTGTTACAATGAGATTTGTAATTTCAATATGTTTATTATTTTTAGAAATTAGTTTTAAAGTATCTTTAACAGGTTTTAATTCAGAATGAGTAATCTTTTTATAGAATTCTTCCGTGAAAGCTTTTAAATCGATACTAAAGGCATCTATATAATTAATGAGTATGTTCAGCGGCTCTTCGTTTATATAACCGTTTGTAACAATTACGTTTTTTAATTTGCTCTCATTGATTTTTACCGCAATGTCAAGCATATATTCAAACCAAACAGTCGGCTCATTATAAGTGTATGCAACCCCTATGTTATTCTTTTTGGAAAGAACATAGTTCGTAATTTCATCAATTGAATAATTTTTTAGATAAGGAAAATTATAAACACCGTTTTGAGATATTTCCCAGTTCTGACAGAACTCGCATTCAAGATTACAACCAACGCTGCCAACGGACAGAATTACACTACCTGGAAAAAAGTGATAAAGAGGTTTTTTTTCTATCGGATCTAAATTTATAGAAGATACCTTACCATAATTTTCCGTAATTAATAAGCCGTCTGAATTATATCTTACATCACAAATTCCTCTTTTTCCGGAGGCGATTTTGCATTGATGCGGACACAAATTACAAACGATTATTTTATCATCAAATAAAGTATAAAATTTTGCTTCCATTAAATATTAAATTATTATATTGTTTTAACAGTTATTTATATGCGTCTATCCTCTCATATATATAAGTATTGCTGTTATATCAGAAGGATTAACACCGGCTATTCGTGAAGCCTGACCAATTGATTTTGGTTTAATTTTTATCAGTTTATCGAGAGCTTCGGTCGATAATGATTTTATTTTTTCATATTTAAAATTATCGGGTATAATTATATTTTCGTTTTTTGAAAAGGCATCAATTTGTTCATTTTGTCTGATTATGTATCCTTCATACTTAGTTTCAATTTCTATTTGGTTCATTGCCTCAGGAAAATCTAAAAGTTTCTTAGTGAGCAAATTATCGGCAAGTCCGTTTAAGCGCAGCAGGTCTTTAAGTTTAACATTATTTCGCTTTACAATATTCGAAATGAATTCGTTTTGTGTAATCGGGCTGGATGATAATTTAATAAGATAATCATTTATTACACCCGGATTGATTGTATTTGACCTAATAAATTTGAGTCCTTCAGAAATTAAATTTTTCTTTTCAATCAGGTTGTCATAGTATTTTTTCTCAACCAGTCCGAGTGAGTATCCAATTTCAATAAGTCTCATATCTGCATTATCCTGTCTTAAAACAAGCCTGTACTCTGCGGAGGAAGTAAACATTCTGTATGGTTCAACAGGGCATTTATTGATAAGGTCATCGATAAGTACACCGATATATGCTTCGTTTCTTTTTAAGATAAGGGGAGGTTTGTTTTTTAGTTTTAGAGCGGCATTAATGCCTGCGATAATCCCCTGCCCTGCTGCTTCTTCATAACCGGAAGTACCGTTTATTTGTCCGGCAAAAAAAAGTCCTGATACAAGTTTTGTTTCGAGCGAAAGAAATATTTGATATGTCGGGAAGAAATCATATTCAACAGCATATCCGTATTTAAGAAACTTTACTCTTTCGAGTCCCGGGACAGTACGGGCAGCTTTTTCCTGAATTTCTGCGGGAAGACTGGTAGAAAATCCGTTCATATAAATTGTATTACGATTTAAAGTCTCCGGTTCGAGAAATATCTGGTGTCTTGATTTATCCTTGAATCTCGAAATTTTATCTTCGATAGAAGGACAGTATCGAGGTCCTACTCCTTTAATTCTTCCGGTAAACAGAGGAGAATCATCAAATCCACTTCTGAGAACCTTATGTGTATTTTCATTTGTGTGTGTCAGGTAACAGTCGACCTGAGGAAGATAAGGGAAGTCCGATTTTGGTGTTTTTAATGAGAAGGGATCAGGGTTTTTATCTCCGGGATGTACTTCTACTTTAGAAAAGTCGATTGTGTTTATATCAAGCCGTGGAGGAGTACCGGTTTTTAGCCTGCCTGATTCAAAACCAATTTTTTCAAGAGATTCCGTTATGCCTTTCGCTGCCCTTTCTCCGATTCTTCCTCCTTCTGTAACTGTTTTTCCTGTATGCATAATTGCATTTAAGAAAGTCCCGGCTGTTAAAATCACACATTTTGAATAATATATTTCATTATTTTCTGTTCTTACACCTTTGACAAAATACTTATATTTATTATTATTGTTGTATTCTTCCACGAGAATTTCAACAATCAGATTTTGAATAAGCTTAATATCCGTAGTATTTTCAATTAAATTTAATGTTTCTTCAGAATGCTTAACTTTATCTGATTGACATCTTGGAGACCAAACGGCAGGACCTTTTGAAATGTTTAACATTTTAAACTGTATTCCTGTTTTGTCAGCCAGAAATCCCATTGAACCCCCTAAAGCATCTATTTCTTTAACTATATGTCCCTTTGCGGTTCCTCCGATTGCAGGGTTACAACTCATTCTGCAGAGTGCATTAATATCCATAGTAAAAAGAGCAACATCAAACCCCATTTTTGAGGAAGCAAAAGCAGCCTCAACACCGGCATGGCCGCCACCTACAATTATTATGTCAAATTTAATTTTTTTCATTTATATATTGTTTCACGTGAAACAAAAATCATTATTTATCTTTATAAAGTATTTAATAGATTTTTAAATTATTTAACGTTTATCATATTGCTGTTTATACAGCAACTTATATGACAATAATTTATTTTTTAAATTATTTTTCAATGCATTCAGCATCTATCCGGAAATCCTCCCTAAAACCTTTTCGAGTAGTTTAAGATCTTTTTTGTTGATTTTTTTGAATAATATTTCATTATTGTTGATATTATTTTCAATTTCCTGACAAATCAGCTTCCCATCTTCTGTAATAAATATTTTTGATTTTCTTTTATCTTCCGGATTTCTTATCCTTGATATTAAATTCTTCGATTCAAGTTTATCCAGTATTCTTGAAACATTTGACATATCTGCCGGCATTTGGGAAATTAACTCTTTTACATTATTATAAGAATGATTGTTTCCGTTTAACAATTTTAAAACAATGAACTGATGAATTGAAATTCCTGATAATTTGCAAATACGGGAATAGGTATTGCTTAATTTATATCCTGTCTTTAAGATTTTAAAGTACAGCTTAATAATTTTACTTCCTGAGGCTTTCATTATAATAAATGTATATACATTAAATGTACTGACATATAAATTACACATATAAAAATATAAGAACAAGGAAATAACAAAAGGAAATTTACAATTATCGATAAATTTTAAAATGCATTGCTTAATTTCGAAACCACGGCGATAAAAAAATTGTCAAATAAATAATAATGCATTATGTTAATAATTGTTTTACATATTAAATCTTTTATTTTTAATCTAATATTATTGTGAGGAATTTACGGAAACATAATGAATAATGAAGCAGTTAAAATAAGTAAGAAACGTAAAGAGAAATTAATGAATTTACAATTTGAATTTAATTTAATAACTTTTATAAATAAAATTATAAAAAAATGAAAAAATTAATATTTATAACGGTATTTTTAATTACGGCATTCATCTTTACAAATGCATTTTCGCAAAAAGTATATGTTACCGAGTGGAAAAGTGAAGCAGACAAGAAAGTATTTGTAACAACCTGGAAAAGCGAAGCCGATATGCTGGTATATATTACCGACTGGAAAAGCGAAGCAAAAGCAGGGAGCGGTATATGGTATTTTACTGACTGGAAAAGCGAGGCAGACTGGAAGATATACTTTACACAGTGGAAGAGTGAAGCGGATTTAAAAATATACTTTACTCACTGGAAATCAGAAGCCGGGTATAAAAAGTAGTTGACAGAATCGGAAACTTATGAAATTGAAAGTTTAGTTTGTTAAGATTATCGATTCACAGCGGCGAATATTATTAGTGATTGATTTATTTAATTTGAACAGATAACAGAACAAACAAACAGAGAATCAATACAAATAACGGATTACCGGGTACGATGAGAAAGAGTTATGAGTATACAATATCAGAAAACTTAATAAACAATATCTATGTAATAAAAATATTTTTATAAAACAAATTGAAAAAAATGAAATTCGATCCGTCAAGAGCAATAGCAGATTACCTTGTGTTCGGGGAGTTCGGCGACGTTAATCCGTCGATAACAGACTCTTCTACATTTACATTTCTTGATTCGATAAAAATGCAGGAACTATTCGAGCATGAAATCGAGGGATGCTTTTTGTATTCACGGCACTGGAATCCCATAAATAAATATTTATCCGGTGCACTCGCAAGATTAGAAGACACCGAATCAGCCCAAGTAACCGCATCAGGTATGGGAGCAATAAACTGCGTAATAATGCAATTGTGCAATGCAGGAGATGAGATAATATCAAGCCATACAATATACGGAGGGACCTATGCATTGTTTAAGAATTTCCTGTCAAAATTCGGTATAAAGGTGAATTTTGTCAACGGTATGACTGTAGAAAACGTCAGAAAAAAGATTACACCGAAAACAAAAGTGATATATTGTGAAACAATAAGTAATCCTTTACTCGAGGTTGCAGATATTCCTGCATTGTCGAAACTTGCAAAGGAAAACAACATAAAGCTTGTAATAGACAATACTTTTAGCCCGATGATAGTAACTCCTCAAAGGCTGGGTGCGGATATTGTAATTCACAGCATGACAAAATTCATTAACGGAACAAGCGACTGTGTAGCAGGATGTATTTGTTCGACTAAAGAATTTATAGATTCCATTAACGATATAAATTCGGGTTCAAGCATGCTTCTCGGAGCCGTGCTTGACAGCTTCAGGTCAGCTTCAATAATGAAGAATCTTCATAGTCTGCATATAAGAATGCAGAAGCACGGGTTGAACGCAATGTATTTCGCAAAGCAATTCGAGAAATTAGGATTAAGAACATATTATCCGGGGCTTGATTCACATCCGCAGCATAATTTACTGACAAGTTTTATGAATGAAGGATTCGGATACGGAGGTATAGTGGCAATAGATGTGGGAGACGAGAAAAAATCACACAAACTAATGGAGATGATGCAAAACGAAAAAGTCGGATACCTTGCCGTCAGCTTAGGTTATTTCAAAACGCTGTTCAGTTCTCCAAGTCACAGTACTTCTTCCGAAATACCAGAAGAGGAACAAATTGAAATGGGTCTTAGTAAAGGACTTGTCAGGTTTTCCTTCGGATTGGACAACGATATAGAAGAAAGCTACAGACGTGTGAAATACTGTCTGGAAAGGCTTTAACAGTAAAACACGGCAGAATTGTTTGAATATAATAATTATTATAAGATAAAAAATGAAGTGAACAGCAAAGCCATATAACAATTATAAATGTTAAATGATAAATTATAAATGATAAATGATAAATTATAAAATAAAATGAATATATCAAAAAAGAGCAGAAAAAAAACATTTTAAAAAAAATAAAATATGAAATTTACAGTATTAATTTTTTGTGTTTTGATATTTTTTACCGGTTGTTCGAAAGATAATGATAAAGAAAAAATAGAAACTGCAATGCAGCAAATAAATTCCAAAGACACAAGCGGAGCACTCGAAACATTAAATTTTTTGATAGGTCAGAATCCAAAAAATGCAGATGCATATAATGCGAGAGGTGTAGTGTATTATCAACAAAACAGATTAATTGAGGCAATGGAAGATTTTAACACGGCAGTAAATATTGATTCGACACATATAGAGGTATATACAAACCGGGGAAACTTATTTATGGTTATGAACGCTTATGAAAATGCACTGATAGATTATACCAAAGCAATAAACTTAAATCCAAAGGATGGGCTTGGGTATTATAACAGAGGTACCTGTTATTATAATTTGAAAAAATACGATAATGCTATTAAGGATTTGACCGAATCAATCAGTTTAATGCCTGATTATCCCTCATCGTATTATAACAGGGGTAATATATATCTGGTAGCAGGCAGATACAAAGAAGCAATAAATGATTTTACCAAAGCCATTGAGTTGAACAAAGGTCATTTTCAATCATATATAAACAGAGCGATTGCATACAATAATACAGGCGAATATGACAAAGCAATAAATGATTGTACTGAAGCAATAAAGATAAATCCGAATATAGATAAAGCATACATATCGAGAGCACAGGCATATTACTCCAAAGAATTATATTTAAAAGCAATTGAGGATTACTCAACCGCTATAAGGCTTGAACCTAACTCAGCCGTGTCATATTATGAAAGAGGAAGATGTTATCATATGCTGAAAGAGCCGGACAAAGCATGCAGCGATTTAATAGTAGCGAGAAATTACAGATTTGAGGGAGCGCAGAAACTGATAGAACAGATTTGTAAATAAATTTAAAAGAAATCCGAAGAAAAGAGAGATACCAACATTAAAATGCGGAAGTATATACGGACAGAATTAATAAACAGTACAGAAAAAAAATATGAAAGAAAAAAATAATTTCAAAATATCGGGAAATATCGTTGATCCTATATCGAAAAGAATATTTTCCGGTACATTGGAAATAAAAAACGGAATAATATCGGGTATAACCAAATCTGAAGATACGGAAGAAAACCCCGGTATTTACATATTACCCGGACTTATAGATTCACATATACACATAGAAAGTTCGATGTTAATGCCCTCGGAATTTGCAAGAATTGCTTCCGTTCACGGTACGGTTGCAACAGTATCTGATCCTCACGAAATAGCAAACGTACTCGGTTTGCAGGGTATACGTTTTATGATTACGAACGGACAGAAAGTTCCATTTAAGTTTTATTTCGGAGCATCTTCCTGTGTTCCCGCTACCGTTTTTGAAACTGCAGGTGCAGAAATAACAGCGGACGATATACGTACTTTGTTTGAAGTTGACGGTTTGAAATATTTAAGCGAGATGATGAATTTCCCCGGTGTTTTATTCAGAGACCCTGAAGTAATGAAAAAAATCGAAATTGCTAAAGAATTCGGCAGACCGATAGACGGGCATGCACCGGGTTTAACGGGGGAAGATGCTAAAAAATATATAGGAGCGGGTATCTCAACCGACCATGAATGCTATCTGTTAGAAGAAGCACTGAGTAAATTGTCATACGGAATGAAAATATTAATCCGTGAAGGTTCGGCAGCAAAAAATTTCGAAACACTGAAACAACTTATTAAATCTCATACAGATATGGTTATGTTATGCAGTGACGACAAACATCCGAATGACCTGGTTATATCGCATATAAACGAACAAGTGAAAAGAGCTTTGAAAGACGGGTTTGATTTATTTGACGTTCTTCAGGCAGCCTGTGTTAATCCCGTAAAACACTATAAACTGGATGTCGGATTACTTCAAATGAATGACCCTGCAGATTTTATAGTTGTCGATAATTTAACCGATTTAAATATATTGAAAACATTCATTAACGGTATACTTGTTGCTGAAAACGGAAGTCCTTTGATTGAAAGCATAAAAGAAATACCCGTAAATAATTTCAATACAACTTATAAAAACGAAAAGGATTTTCTATTATACAGCGATAAGTATGAGTTTCCTGTAATTGAAGCCTTAAACGGTCAGTTAATTACAAACGAAATATTTGTAACCCCAAAGCATAAAAGCGGTACAGGAAAGGACAAGGGGAGAGAAATAATTTCCGACATAGAGAATGACATTCTTAAAATTGCTGTAATCAACAGATACAGAAATTCTACGCCGGCACTTGGTCTGATAAAAAATTTCGGAATAAAATCCGGTGCTATTGCATCCTGTATTGCACATGACTCGCATAATATTGTGTGTGTCGGGACTACGGAAAAAGACATGTGTAAAGCTGTTAATGCGATTATAGAAAACAAGGGCGGAATAAGTGTTGTATATCACGGAAACACTGACGTTTTACCGCTTCCGTTCGCCGGAATTATGACTACGGCAGACGGTTTCGAGACAGCAGAAAAGTATTCCGAAATGGATGCTAAAGTTAAAGAACTCGGGAGTAAACTCGATGCCCCATATATGACATTGTCTTTTATGGCACTGCTTGTTATTCCCTCTATTAAATTAAGCGACAAAGGATTATTCGACGGAATTAAGTTTGAGTTTATAAAAGAAGATTGAGAAACTAAAAAATATTAAGCCATGGAGTTCACAGATATATTTCGCAGATCGCTCTTTAAAATAGGTGATACCGATATTACAATTTTATCTTTGATAATATTTGTAATAGTAATAATTATTACGTTGCTTTTTGCAGGGTTGTTAAGAAATCTGCTTTTAAGAAAAGTATTTCCGAAATATAATATTGCAAAAGGTATTGCAAGAGCATATGCGAAAATTATAAATTATCTGGTGTTGTTTATCGGTATTGCGATTGCACTTAGTGCAGCCGGATTAAACCTCTCAATTATACTGGCAGGCAGTGCGGGTTTATTTGTTGGTATTGGATTTGGATTACAGAACATAGCCAATAATTTTATAAGCGGGGTTATAATTTTATTTGAGAAACAAATAAAAGAAGGGGATTTTATAAGGATTGACGATATGGCAGGAACGGTAAAAGCAATATCTGCAAGAAGCACGAGAATAGTAACAACATCCAACACGATGATTATTATCCCGAACTCCAAGCTGATAGAAAATTATCTGATTAACGAAAGTTTCGAAAAGGTAATACAGTTAGGAATTACATTAAACATTAACTATGATACCGACTTCGAAAGAATTAAGCCGATATTATTAAGACTTGCGGGTTATGACGAAAGAATACTAAAAGAGCCGGAACCGATTGTCGTTATTAGTAATTATACCGATAACGGACAGACAATAACAGTCTGGGTATCAACAGATAAACAACGCTTTGCAGGAGCAATAAGAAGCAGATTTTATACCGCACTTGCCGAGGAGTTTAAGAAAGAAGGATTAAATCTTGGAGACATATTGCAGCAGGAATTAAGTTTCAAGAGGTAATAAATAATAAAACAGTTGAAAAGTTAAAAGTGTAAGAATTTAAAAAGTTTGTGTCACTTCGCGGTTTCCTTTTTAATTCGCCTCCATTCACAAT
>VGWA01000053.1 GCA_016873795.1 Ignavibacteria bacterium | reverse complement strand
ATCTTTCTTCTAATTCTTTTCTCTTCATTGTCGTCTTTCCTTTCACTTATTTTTGTAAAAATAAGCATTTCTCAGACGACAAATGTCGTTATTTTATCAAAATCATTTTCTTAACATCGCTAAAATTGCCCGCTGTAATTTTATAGAAATACACACCGCTTGTCAGTTTCCCCGCATCGAAATTAATCTGATACGTCCCGGGTTGCAATTTTTCATTCACAAGAACAGCAACTTCCTTCCCGAGAATATCATATATTTTCAAAGATACAAACCTGAACTCCGAGCATTGAAATCCGATAGTTGTAGAAGGATTGAACGGATTGGGATAATTTTGTCCGAGATTGAATGATACTGGTATTCCTGTTTCAGAAGGTTTAAGACCTGTCAGATTTTCAATTCTGAATTTGAACGTTCCCCATTGGGATGGACTGCTTGGAGTAAAAGCCGTAGATTGTGCAGCTGTTGTTCCGAGATCTGCCCCTGCTTTATTGAATATCGTATAAGGGAAAGTAGTGCCACCGTCAGTCGATACCTGTACTTGCAACCTGTCAGATTTTCCCGGTCTCTGAGCATAGGCATAATCAAACCTTATCGTATCGGACAGACTTAAGTTATCATATGTTTTTGAAACTAAATGGTCAATCTGACCAACGGTTGCATAATTAAACATTCTCATCCTGATTCCTTTCGTTCCAGTGAAAGACGGACCATTAACTGCAAACTGATAAAAAGTAATTCCGTCATCGGGATTATACAGCGACCATCCGACCGGCGGGAAATCAGTTTCGAATCCTTCGAAATTGAAAACTGCATCCGGTTTTACGGGTTCGAGTTCGGGATTATAACAGAATTTATCGCTGAAAACCGGTTTAATATCAGTAGGTGCAGTAATATTATCGATATACCAGTTTCTTGCTTTGTTGCAGTTTAACACTTCTCTTGTATTGATATTCTGAACAAAGACTGCGGTGTACATCATACTGTCAACCCAGTTCGGAAGCACTTTATATTTAAACTCGAAATTATAGACACCTACAGAAGTAGAAATCGGTGTTCCATAAGTTGTCGGATACGCCCATCTGAAAACGTCATAGAAAATAGTTTCACCGTTAGACCCGGGAGGAGTAGCGTAAGTAATTTTTCTTTCGACTGCAGCAACCATTAATCTAAAGGTACCGATTTGCGAAAGAGGCGAAACTATTTCGAGCAAAACATTTGCTTTAATCGAGTCTCCCGGTATTCTTGTATCAACGACGGTCAGCGCAATCGGTGTAGGTACGACTTTTCTCGTGTCGAAATGTCCGGGTATAGTAGCGGCATAATTACTGACCTGCGTAATCGAACCGTCGAGAACGCAGCTTGGGACAGAACTAATGCTATAGACCCAGGTTCTGGCATAATTTTGTTCTTCATTTGCGTGGAACATCGGGTCACCGATTGATGGCCACCAGACGTGATGTTTAATAGCGACAACGGAATCAAATTTTGATTGAATGAATGCATCAAGAGCAGGGTTCTGAGAAGCGCAGGGACCGCATGTTGTTGCGGTAAATGCTTCCATTAAAACTTTTCTCTGAATGCCTGTATGAAATGCGGTTTCCTGAAATAAAGTATCGTTCGAGTGATTTTCATCTGCTGCCCAGTTGATATTTACCCTTAAGTTCTGGGAAACATTTAAATCAAAATTTAAGGAATCAAAATAAACAACAGCGGTAGAGCCCATGCCGATTGAAGGAACTGTTTGGGTTACGTTATATGTACCGCCTACGGCTGCTAAAGTAACCGTAGCGCCTGTTGGAGAATTCCTGCCGACATTAATAATTGTCACGGCGGGTCGCACTTTTTTCGAAGTAACTCCCTGAAATACATAGTTTTTATCTTTTGGACTGAAGCTGTAAATTCCAATGTCGTTATTATTTTGCATACCGACCGAAAAATTGTCTATATAGAGATTATTTCCGTAGTCATTTGTAGTGACAAAACGCACGACTAAATTATCGAGCATCTGCACATCGCTTTTATCTCCCGGAACGGTGAATGAAAGCAATAATGAACACAGAAAGAATAAAAAGATTGTAATTATATTTTTCATCTTTTTAATATTTTAAAATTAATAAAGATATTTAATTTAAAATTAGTTTACTTTTTCCTTTTAAACAATATAAATATTCAGTTTTAAAACTTTAACAAATGTTAAATTTGATTTTGCTGCATTAGTTTATTGATAACTGCGGTATTTTTAAATATAGGTTCGGTTTGGCAGGGATTTTTTAAAATTTTAGAATTTTTTGAATTTGATTTTTTTTCTATATTTATTTATTTAAAATTAATTTAAACAATAAATATGAGAAGGAAAAAGAAACCGGTAATGTTAATAGTATTCGCAGCAGTCATAGTGCTGTCGCTTTTAATTTACTTTTTCCGTTACGAATTATATTTTGCTTTTACAAGCAAAGGAATAAACGAAAAAGGAGGCGACATAACAATAGTAAATGCAATAATCTGGACAGGCGATTCGACCGATTTATGGAAAACGTCAATGACGATTAAGGACGGAAAAATTATAGAAATGAATGCAGACAAGCCGGAAGGAAAAGTAATTGACGCACAGGGAAAATTAATTGTTCCGGGTTTCTGGGATGCGCACTGTCATCCGCACTCCCCTTTTATATTAACAAGTCCCGAAGCACCTACGCTTTTCGGTGCAAAGACGGTAAAGGAAGTTCTCGACCGACTTGACAAATATGTCAAGGAGCATCCGGAAGACAAATTCCCGAGATTATTCGGCTGGATGTCCGACATATTCAAAGAAGGCGAAAAGCCGACCAGGCAGATGATAGACGCGGTTGTATCTGACAGGCCTGTTTGTCTGGTACATCACGGCGGACATTCGCACTGGGTAAACACAAAAGCACTTGAAATGACCGGAGCATTAGAAAAAGACCCGCCGGACATGAAAGGAGACGGTGTAATTCACCGCGACCCGAATACAGGTTTGGCAACAGGGTATCTGCAGGAAACCGAATATGCCGCTACGAGCGGTCTGATGATTAATCTGGTTAAGAAAATCAAACCTTTTTCATTCGAAGAGCAGGTAATAATACAGCAGTTAATACTTGAAGAATATCCGAAAGTTGGAGTAACTTCTATATGGACAAAATGCGGTGATTTAGAAAATACAAAAATCTACGAACAAATCTTAAAAAATAATTCTCTACCCGTTAGAGTTTGTTCAGATAACATGTTCACATATTACGCTGATATTTCCGACATTCAGAAAATACACGAATACGGAAAAAAATTAGAAGAATCCGATCTGCCGAAAAACTTTCTGCGGGGCGGTTTATTGAAAGTATATATCGATTTACCTGTAGTCGGGTGGAAATGGATGTTTGAGCCGTATGATGATGACAGCACGAACAGGGGTAAACCGGCATGGGAGACCGAATATTTCAAACAGCAATTATATGAAGCAGACAAACTCGGAATGCAGATAAACGTCAGTGTTTACGGCGACAGGGGCGTGCATGAAATTCTGAATTTATTCGAAGAAATGATAAAGAACAATCCGCCGAGAGACAGGAGACACCTGCTCGAGCATGCTGAATTCATAAAAGACAGTGACGTACCGAGATTCAGGCAACTCGGAGTAATAGCGAGTTTTAATCCGATAATCTCCTATCCGGACGAAGGTTTCCAGAAAAATTTAGTGAAATCATTCGGAATAAAAAGGTTGTCCGAAACATTCAACAGATACGATAAATTAATCGCCAGCGGTGCAGTAGTTTTAAGCGGAAGTGATTTTCCGCTTGCACCCGTTGACCCTTTGATAGGAATACACATACTTGTAAACGGTACTGATATAAACGGCAAGGAGGGATTATTCCAGCATACACCGATAACAATCGAGCAGGCGTTATATACTTACACTGTAAATCCCGCTTATGCCAACTTTGCGGAAAACCGTCTCGGAAAGTTGAAAACGGGATATGATGCTGATTTTGTAATACTATCGGAAAATATATTATCACCTGATTTCAACAAAGAGAGGCTGGTGAAAGTTAAAGTTAATCTGACAGTATTCAACGGTCATATTATTTACGAAGATTTCTCCAGCAAAGAGAAGGTAATAGATTTTACTAAATAAGTTTATTTTTTGTATAATAAACAAAAAAAGCCCTGAAAGTATATGAATTTTCAGGGCTTTATAATTTGAGCTGGCAGAGGGATTTGAACCCCCGACCGGTTGATTACAAATCAACTGCTCTACCAACTGAGCTATGCCAGCAGTATTAGTAATATACTTATTATTGAAAATTATTTCAATTAAGTATTTAATCTTCTTTTGAGGAAGAATGAAAAAAATGAAAACATACTACAGATAACAAATAGCAAAAAGTAAATAGAAGAATAATTAACAATTAAAAATAAGAATAAAAAGAGTAAGAAATAAAAAGAATAGAAGAAATATTATAAATGACAAATAGCAAAAAGTAAACAGTAAATAGTAAATATTTCCGACTAAAGTCAAGAGTACTCGGGATATATAGTGAATTAACATGTTAATGGTTAAGAGTTATGTGTGTATATTAAAAAAAATTTTAAAAATCGTTTTATCTTTTTTGAATATGTTTTTTTTATTATTTTCTACTTAAGTATAAAATTACTCAAATTTAAAAAGGAGTCGTTATGAATTTGCTGGCAGTTGTTAGCAGTTTAAGAAAAGGCAAATCAACAGATAAACTCGTTGACAAAGCAATCGAGGGAGCACTATCAAAAAATCCGGATATAAACGTAAAGAAAATTTATTTAAGCGATTATAAAATAGGTTATTGCAAAAACTGCTTAACCTGCAGAGACAGCAAGACCGCCGAACCTTACGCAATATGTACTATCAGGGATGATATGGATATATTAGTCAAAGATATTCATGATTCCGACTTGCTGATATGGGGTACACCGATACATATGGGATACATTCCATCCATCTTAATGACGTTCATTGAAAGATTTGTTTGGCTATTTGCTAAACCTGAGGGAAAACATCTTACATTAACTAATTGTCCGACTCCGAGAAGCAATAAGAAGAGAAAATCAATAACTATAATTACAAACGGAATTGTTCCTCCGATATACAGAATGTTCTGCGACGAAGCCACTCATATTATTAAAGAAACCGTAAAGGAAACATTAAACGGAGACAATTTGGGTTCTTTATATGCCGGAGCAATCGAAAAAAGAGGGGTAGAATGCTATCTTAATAAAGCATATAAGCTCGGAATGAAACTTGTTTAAATATTTTAATACTAATGTCAAAATATTTATTAAATAAAATTTAGTAATCTGAAAAGGAGTCAGCATGAACCTGTTAGCAGTTGTAGGAAGCTCACGTAAAGGCAAGGCAACCGACACGCTTGTGGATAAAGCAATCGAAGGAGCGTTATCAAAAAATCCGGAATTGAAGGTAAAAAAGATTTACTTAAGCGATTACAATATCAATTACTGTAAAAACTGTCTTGCCTGCAGGGACAGCAAGACAAAGGAACCTATTGCTTTATGTGCAATAAGAGATGATATGGATATTTTAAACAAAGACATATTAGACTGTGACTTTATAATATTAAGTACGCCTCTTCATAACGGGGGTGTAACCGCTATGTTAATGACATTTTTTGAAAGGATTTGCTGGACTTTAGCAAAACCAGAAGGAAGATATTTAACTTTTTACGGCTGTCCGACTTCGAGAACGGATAAAAAGCGGAAAGTTATATCAATTATCACAAACGGTTCAGTTCCTCCGATTTACAGGATAATCTGCGACGATGCTACAAAATTAATAAACACAGTAACCAGAGATATTTTAAACGGAAAATCATTAGGTTCTTTATATGCAGGAGCAATAGAAAACAGAGGGGTCGAATACTATTTTAAAAAAGCATATAAACTCGGAATGAAACTTACGTGAGCATTGCAAATTTTTTTTGAAGCAGTAATTTAATCGGGAAAGTCAGAAAGCCACACCGACTACAAATCTACCATATAAAAGGTATCAACCTGTATTTTGTTTTAAGACAGTACTCTTTATAACCTTGCAATCTTTTCATTAAAACTTTTTCCTCGTTGAGTAATCTGTAAATCATCGTAATAATGAATAAGCAAAATGGAATCAGTGCCGGGTATGAACCGAGTGCAACAGGAGTAGCCAAAAACATTATGGACATTCCCGTATACATCGGATGCCGCACAAAGCCATATAGCCCGGTTGTTATTAATTTTTGATTTTCCTCTACTTCGATAGTACGTGAAGCATAACTATTTTGCCGAAAAACAAAAAAAATCATCAGGTAACCGAGCAGAACAATAATATCAGCCGTTAATATAAGCCATACAGGAACATCAGACCAGCCGAAACGTAAATCCAGTCCGGGAATTATAAAACCCGAAAGCATAAGAATAGACGAAAAGAATTGAAAAATTTTCTGTTCTTTTTCCTTTTCTTTTCCCTTCGTACGTCTCTCCAAAAACTTAGGGTCTTTTTTTAAAAAATAAAAAAAGACGAAAATCATCGGAATAATAAGTACTGCAAGATAAATATAAGCCTGCCAGTAATCAAACGAACCCGCCGTTAACAGAAAAATTAACAGAAAAAAAACCGGGAATAATGAAAATCTAATTGCTATTTTTTTCTTAAGGATTCTTAATTCATCCGAAGTCATTTCAACACCTTTGTCCATTTTGACTTTTTTAAATAAGTAATTGTTTTCTTATTTTTTCTTTGTTTCTTTTTCGTAAATTTTTATTTCCTGTCCTATTATTATCTTATCGTCATCCAGGTTGTTCCAGCTCATCAGTTCCTTTACCGTGACTTTGTGGTCGGATGCAATTGTTTGAAGAGTATCACCTTTTTTTACTACATAAGTTTTGTATTTTGAAGAAGGGATTTTTTCTTTTGTTTTAGTATTATCGGAAACATACAGGATTTGCCCCTGATGTATTACGTCGGATTTTAAATTATTCCATTTTTTAATGTCGGCAACCGTGATTTTGTAGCGCTCCGCTATCATCGTCAGATTTTCGCCTTCCATAACTTTGTGCGTTTTAACCTTTGACTTCGTTTCTGTCTTTTCTTTGGTATCCGGAGGGGTTAATCTTAATTTCTGGCCGATATATATGATATCCGATTCGAGTTTATTCCATTTTTTTAAATCGGAAACTTCAACACTGAATTCTTCGGCGATTTTACTTAAATAGTCACCTTCCTGAACAACATATACTTTCGGTTTTTGTTTTTTCTTCTGTGCATCTACATATTTTTTGCCGGGATATATTGTTAACTGCTGTCCGACATAAATTAAATCCCCTTCCAATTTATTCCAGGATTTTATGTCGGATACCGTCACGCCGTATTCTTCCGCAATTTTACTCAGATAGTCTCCCTCTTTAACGGAATAAATTTCTGCTGTTCCGCCTGTTGATTTTTTCGTTGTTGTTGTCTTTGTATTTGTTTTGTTGTTTTGCTTATTGTTAACTACGACTACCTTTGTTTTATCATTCGTATTTGCTTCCAGATCTTCGCTGAATTCTTCATCTTCCGAATTAAATTCCTTTTTGGGCAATTCATCAATATAAATAAAAACCTGCTGACCGGGCTTAGGAGGTTTTGTAAATGTATAATTGTTCCATATCATTAAATCTGTTAAACGTACATTGAACGAATCGGCAACGGAAAATATTTTCTGGTCGATTCTCAATGTGTAGTCTACTCGTTTCCTGTCATTTATAGTACCTATTTTGCGAATGTCGTCGGGAACATAATCTCTTACTTTGTAATTCACTACTTCAATCTTTTCCGTATCGGTTTCTTCATTCCCTGTGAATTCGGGCTTTATGCTGTTATTGGATGTATATTCGGCAGAATTAACATAATTTTCTATAAACGCCTTGTGTGAGTCTTTCGGTATTCTTAAATGATAAGGTAAATCGTATAAGGGTATTTTATCTGCAGTTAACTCAGGATTTAAATCTCTGATAGTTTCTATATCGGAGTTACAAAATTCCGCAACTTTTTCGAGTGACAGTTCGCCTCTGATATCTAATCTGTCAAATGTAATAGGTTGTCCGTATTGTACGCTGTTAAATCCGTATTCTCCCGGCTGCCTGAAAATATAAGAAATCGCGAGAATGGAGGGCACATAGTTTTTAGTTTCCTCCGGTAAGTAACTTCTGATTTGCCAGAAATCTCTTGAACCTGACTTATTGATGGCAGAGGTAATTCTGCCCTGTCCTGCATTGTAGGAAGCAAAAGCAAGATACCAGTCTCCGAGTGCTCTATACAAGTCTTTCAGATGTCTTGCAGCGGCATCGGTCGATTTTTCGAAATCTCTGCGGTCATCTCTGTACGCGTCCTGATATAATCCGTATGCCCGACCCGTTGACGGCATAAACTGCCAAAGTCCCGTAGCACCTGCCCTTGAAACTATAATCGGATTTAAACCAGATTCCTGAACGGATAAATAAATTGCTTCTTCAGGTACGTTGTGATATTTCAGAATTTTTCTCATTAGCGGAAAGAACTTACCCGAGCGGTATAATGTTTTATCTATAAAACTCCTGCCCCTGTCAGTTTTCGAAAAAAACTCTATGTACTCGTCAACTGCACTATTCCTAATAAGCGGTATTCCTGAGCCATCGGGCAGCGGTTCACGGTCTGTTACTTCCAAATCCTGTATATCTTTTTCATATTCTATGCCGTAATCTTTAGCGAATTTAAAAACATCACTGCTTCCGGAAATATTTGATTGTGTTACAAGATAATCTTTTACAACACTGACAACGAGTTCGTCGTATTCTTTCTTCCAGTCTTTATAAGCCGTATCTTTCAGAATTTTTTTATCAATAGCAGAGAGTGTTTTGACAGATTTTTCGAATGATTCATGCGCTTCATCGAGGTTGATGGCTTCATTTTGTTTAAGTGCTGTTTTATAATAACCGAATGCTTTATCGAGTCCTGTAAATACAACAGAAGAATCTTTCATTCTTTTTTCGAGATTAGAAACGGGTTTTGAGGCAGTACAACCCCAGAATGAAACTCCGGCAAAAAGAACTAAAATCGTCAATAAAATGTATTTATTTTTTACCATTTTTTGAATTTTAGTTAAAGAAAAAAACAACACAGATTGTTTCCGAATGCTAACTATTATGATAATATATGGGTTAATATATTTAATTTCAAGTGATATTTTAAGTCACCTTATTCCGAATTTATCGATTCTTCTTTTTAGTATCTATGAGTCAATTTTGAGGAGTTAATATATCCTCTATGAGTAGTATTATTTTTTCGGCAATTGTCTTTGCATCCTGAAAATTTTCCGTAATTTCAAAGGATTTAATTTTCTGATTATCTTTAAAGAGATTGAATTTCACATTTATATTATTACCTTCAGTTTTATAAACACCCGCAAGTATATATGCACCCGGAAAATCCTTAACATTAATAAACACAATACTCGAATTTTTTCCCCTGTGTGATATTTCGTTTAATATATTATCAACTGCTTCAGATAAGTTAATTTTATCAATAAATAAATCTGCATCCTGAAAAGTGGTTCTCTGTATAATTGGTTTCGGAGTAGCAAGCGGAATTTTTTCCCTGTCGGCTTTCTTTATCAGTCCTATGTCAAAACCAGTTAATCCGAATACTCTCGGCTGCTGAATTCCACCGAGATTTTTTGCAAGTTCGGGAACCTTCCGTGCAGAGTACTGGAATAATTTGCTGACATCAACGGATCCCAAATAATCTAATGCTTCTCCTCTAAGTCCCATTAAGAGACTATATGTAAGAAGCCCCTGAGAATAAGCGTTAGCTTCATAACTGACCGCATCGGCAGCACATCCGGTAAGTATATGTACTCCGCACCTGCTTTTCATTCTTTCTATAGCCCAAATTTGAGTTGAAGAATTTTGTCTGAACGAAGCTATGTTGTCTATTATTTTGCCTGAACTGCATACATCGAGTATTAACACCTGATTTACCGCGGGAACTTTGAGCATTAAGTCTGAAAGTTCTTTACTCGATATTGAAAAAACAGGATAATCGGCACTGCTTTCGATATCAAATGACTTTGCATTCTCAGTCAGATAAAAGAAGTCTTCATTTTCTTTACTCTGAAATGCATTAACTCCGTGACCGGCAAGATAAACAGCCAGGATGTCATCAGGTTTTGCGGTGTAAAATTCTTCGAACGCTTTAATAATATGCTGTTTTTCAGGTTTAATAGTACCTTCGTTTCCGGAGCTGGAAAAGATTTTAATATTTGTATTTTCTTTGCCGAACAGTGTTTCGGCTCCGAGGCGGAGCGAAAATCCGAAATCCTCAGCATCTTTAGATGAAAACCTTAAATCCATTCCTTCACCTTCGTAATCACTTGTGCCAATAATAATTCCGTAGAATGTTTTTTTTACCGGTTCATCCTGAGAGTCGTTATAATATAAGAGTTGTTCACCCCTGCTCAACATATCCCCGTTTCCGTTATATGCAATAAATTCAATAGTATTAGTGCCGCTGACCAAGTATTTCGAATTCTTTACGTCATATTCAAATTTTGCAGAATCGATATTCGTTTCCTTATCAAAAGTAAGATATCCGCTATATGCCTCCTTGCCGTTAACAAGAACTTTCAAAACCCCGATTCCGCCCCCGGAATTTTTTAAGTTTACTCTAACAAGACTTTCATTTTTCTCATCATACGAGATTTCTATCTCCGGAGATGATTTCAGTTCTTCTATTTTTACATCTGTTCTTATTTTTTCATCGTTTATTCCGAGAATTTTCTGAAGCAAACCGGGTTCGTATAATTTTTCTTTCACCTGACTTAGATCAACAGGTTCATTACCTAATACCCAATGTATATGATTCATTCCTCCGTCCGATACATCGAAATGACCTTCAGGTGTAACTGCTGCCCAGTCATTGTTATCTATAATTATAATTCTGCACAACTCATTCTGGTTATCTGCATCCCAGATACGGAAAGAATTATCATAACTTGCCGATAGTATATAGTTTTCTCCCGAAATAAAACAGGCATCCATAACAGTTGCTTCATGACCTTTAAATAATTTTAAGGTATTTCCCGTTATTAAATCCGTTACTCTTATTGTGTTATCGCTACCGCCTGACAGAAATTTTGTACCGTCGTTGTTAAACCTCACAAATGTCACCGGATGAGAATAATCGTCGATAATTTTGTGAGGAATTCCTATCTCCGTATCCCAGATTATTACCGTCTTATCATTTGATGCAGACAGCAAATATTTTCCATCTTCAGATATGTCGATATCCATAACGGAATTTGTATGTCCTTCTAATACTTTTAAAAGACTCCCCGACTCTGTATCCCACATAAAAATTGTGTTATCCCATCCGGCGGAATAAAGATACTTTGAATCGGGAGAAAATATCACGGAGTTAATAGCAGATTGATGTCCGATAAGTCTTATTGTGATATTTTTTTCCGCATTATCTTCAGAAAACTTCACGAGAAAAAGTGAAGAATCGTAACTTGCAACAGCTGCAAATTTTCTGTCATTTGAAATTGCAGCCGAAGACGGGACTTCCGCATTGCAGAGCTTTAAATAGGCTGCTTCGTCTGTTGTTCCAAGTATTTCCTCATATACCTGTTTCTCAACAGTATCTTTCGGATTTACCGGAGCATATCCCGGTATATCATAATCTTCCGTAAATCCGAAAAACTCATGATTGAAGTCTATGCCCTTTTGTTTTGGAATTGTTTTTAATTTTATTTCCCTCAGCAAATTGTTATCGGGGTTGAAATGCAAAGAGGTTCTGTTTTTTAAAGAAATCAGTAATCCTTTGCTTTGATTGTTGAAATTAGCCGTATAAACGGGAGATACAAAACCTTTTATTTCATCCAGTAATTTTTCGATTTCCCCTTTAAAATATTTGAATCTGCCTTTCACTACAGGAAAATTTTCCATATCAATCGTATCAATTTCCGTTAATTCGGAAAATATATATCTGATTTTACCAAATTCAAATTTTACAATACTGAATTCATCCATATAGAAGTTATCATACAGACCTTCCTTAGAATATTCAAACTGCGACTCATATGATACTTTGATATGTAATTGTTCCATCTGCCATGGCATTTCCGGTTCAGTGAAATTCCTGTATGCCGTAATAATTTTCGAGTCGTCTTTAGAAATATAAATCGCAGATAATAATTCTGAATCTTTTATCTTCGGAGGATATCTTAATTTCCTCTTCGGTATTTCCTTCTGAATGTAAATTTCCGATTCGTTAAATACCGGAACCTGTATCTGGATTTGTATGCCCGATTTATAGTCTATATAGGTGAATTTGTCAAAAATATTTTGTTTTCCTGACAAATCATAAACGTTAATAAAATCCTGATTTGTATAAATCAGATATTTAGAATCGTTTGAAAATACAACCAAATTTGATTTTTCAATGATTGTATCGGTTACCGAATTATTTTCAATATCAATAATAAAAATACTGTCCGCGGAGGCGGCACAATATTTTTGATTTGCCGAAACGGAAAAGTCACTGATATATTTTTCGCTTTTATAGATTTGTCTGATAATACTTCCAGTTTTTGAATCTCTTAGATTTATTTCACTATTATTTTCCAGCGATATGAAATAACCGTCTTCCATAAAACACACTTTAGCCGGATAATCAGCAGAAAAATCATAAATCATATCGCCACTTTCGGAATCCCAAATTATAATTCTGTTATCTTTTCCCGAAGAGATAATCTGCTTTCCGTCAGGAGAAACATCTATTGAAGTAACAGAAGAATCGTGGTTTTGAGCAAAAAATATTTCCTTCCCAGTGTTTACATCCCATTTTCTCAAAGAGAAATCTTTTCTGACTTCCATTATATACGGATTTATAACCATATTTCTCAATTCTCCCGAAGAATACAGAAAATTTCCGTCGGGTGAAAATCTTACACAGGATACGCCGGATTGATGACCTTTAAATGTCCTTATCTGTTTGTTTGACCTGGAATCCCATAGTATTATTAAACCGTCTTTTCCCGCACTTGCAAAAAATTTCCCGTCCGGTGAAAATGCAACCGAATTTATTAATGCAGTATGTCCAGATTGTATAATAAGATTTGAGGTTTGTGGGAATAAAATTGTAAAAGGGATAAAAAGTATAAATAAAGTTATTATTCTTTTCATATAATTGTATTTATATAAAAATAGACGATTAATTATTTATAATAAACATAAAATAATTTTCAACAAAGAAATTTATTGTATGGAATAAAGAGTAAAAAAAGTTTTAAACGCAAAGACGCAGGGAAAATTAAGAATTAAAAATTAACAATTAAAAATAGAAAGGAATAAAAAACAGAGAATAAATAATAAGAAGTAAATAATAGTATTAAGAATTTTTTTTATTACCAACTAAACTCAGGACTAAAATCCTAACCAAAGTCGAGAAGACAGGCAAGAAGGCAGAAAATTAAAAATATTCTTAAAGATATAGGACACTGATTTAATGATTTGGGCTGATTAATACAGATAACAAATAATAATAAGTACATAATATATTATATATTGAATATATTATATGATAAGTTTCAGTTACTTTAGAATCATTCCCAAAGAGGACTCATGAGTTCTCGAGATCCCGAGCACTGGAGGGGACAAGGAAAAAAAACGTTCCCAAAGTGGACTTTGGGAAGGAGAAAAAAATAAAAAACGCCTTGCTTCAGGCAGGCGTCTTGTTTTTGGAAGATTGTAATCCGACTTTAATATGAAAGAACTCAACTATTTATTTATAACCGTGAATTTATAAACTGTACCGGCAAATTTCGTGTCAGTCCATAAATTCATCGAATTATATTTTTTCGCAATCAAAGATTCGAGGTAATCATTATCACTTTCGACTTTGCAAAGGCAGATTTTTCCGTTTTCGTGTACTTTCACAAATATCTCGGCTGTCCCTGCCAGATTTTTATTCGTAAATGATAAATACACCGGTTTCATCAATACATCTTTAATTTCATAGAAAAGTTGAGTTTTTAATGTTTTTTCCGTAGCACTTATCAGTATGTTTTTAGTACCGCTTTCTCCGGGATCGGGATTGCTCCCCGCAAACGTAATACCGAGCGGAATAATCAAGGCTGTAAGTACTATTGCGATTAGTGTTTTGTATTTTTTCATTTTAATTTCTCTTGTTATTAATTGTTACTAATTAATGATACGAACTTATTCGGTAAATGTTTCAGTGGTTTAAAAAATTTATTATTTAGATAAAAATTGTAATATGATAATTTTTTAAAAAGTGTCTATTATTTATAAAATACTTGAAATTTATATTTATATTGTATAAATTTTTTTAAAAAAAGTACAGAACAATGTCCTGAAAAAAGATAAATTTTAAATAAATGAAAAAATATATACTAATACTAATAATAACATTATATAGTAACGCATTTTCACAAATATTTTATAATCAGAAAGTAGATTCATTAGTGAATCTTGTTTCGCTGCAATCAATTTTAAAAAACGCAAGGGAACTAACAGGTGATACATTAACGACAATAGGCGGTATACCTTATCTGATTCATACAAGGTTTTATATGTACCCGCCGAGTCTGAAAGCGGCACAATACGTTTACGAAAAATTTCAGAGTTACGGACTGAACACGAGATATCAGGTTAATGACAGCACGTGCGTAAATGTTATCGGTACAAAGACCGGTACAAAATTTCCGTACCAGTATTTCATTATCTGTGCTCATTTCGACAATGTGATTTTGAATCCCTACCCACCTACCATCAACGATACAATACCCGGAGCAGACGATAATGCTTCGGGCGTCAGTGCCTTACTGGAAGCAGCAAGACTACTGACAAACTTTAATACTGACTATTCGCTGATTTTCATAGCATTCGACCGTGAAGAAGTATATCCGCCGCCGACAGGAAGTATGGCTTATGTAGATTCTATTTTTGCAAGCGGAGATACAATCAGAGGGGTATTGAATCTCGATATGATTGCATACGACGGGAATAACGACAGTAAATACATAGTAGATACAGATACAAACTCATTAAACCTCGCAAAACAATTAATCAGTGCATTTCAGATTTATCAATCCGGAATGCCTGTAAATCTGACATATAATAACGGCGGAAGCGACCATTCTGTATTCTGGCAAAAAAATTATCGTGCGATAATGCTTATTGAAGACTGGTTAAACGATATGACTCCGTATTACCATAAAAAGACGGATAAAGTAAGTACTCTCAATCAGTCTTATTGGTTAAAAATGACAAAATCAGCTATAGCACTTTTTGCAAGCTGGGGAATAGATAATTTTGTTCAGATGGAGCATAAGCAAGTTTCTTCCTGTTATGATACAGCAGGCAGGATTATAAGTGCATACATTAAATTTCCGCATTTAAAGCAAACGGGCACAAATTCACCGAGATTATATTATAAATTATGGGATAATCCATTTAATCACACTAATCCGATTTCCGTAACCGGAGATACCTTTAAGTTTTATATACCGGGACATCCAAGAGGTTCAAAGATATTTTATTATTTTGCTGCACAGGATTCGAACAATCAGTATGTTTTTACACTTCCGGAGGGCGGAGGCGGAATCAATCCGCCCGGTACGGTTCAGCCGCCATTATTATATTCATATTATATATGGACAAATCTCAGTATATATTCTTCAACGACACCCCGTATTATTACAACCGGGAATACAACAACAAGAGACACAATTAAGATAAGCAGAGCAGGAACTATAATAGACGTAAATGTCAGAATAAATTTAAATCACACAAACGACGGAGACCTTGCCATAAGTCTTGGGAAAGAATCAAACACGTCGAATCTCAGTATTTACAACGGGCAGGGAGGGCAGAATTTCACAAACACAGTTTTCGATGACAGTGCATCAATATCAATCACGCAGGGAAGTCCGCCGTTTACCGGAACATTCAAACCGCAAACTCCCCTTTCCGTATTTAACAACAAGGAATTATCGGGAAACTGGATTTTGAGAATATACGATAAAGGAACTTCGAACACAGGTACATTACTTGACTGGGAACTTGAAATCATTTATGCACCGTCTGTATCGGCAAACAACCAATCCGAGCCGATGCCCGATAAATATATTTTATTTCAGAATTACCCAAACCCGTTCAATTCAATTACAAATGTTAAATTTCTAATGTTAAATTCGGGATTTGCGGAAATAAAAGTTTATGATATAACGGGTAAAATGAAAAGAGTTCTGACGAGTAAAAAATACGAAGCGGGAGAACATATTGTCAGGTTCGATGCTGAGGGATTGCCGAGCGGAGTGTATTTTTACAAACTAACAGCGGGGGAATATAACGCTGTGAAGAAAATGGTTTTAATAAGATAAAATTAGAAGATAACATATTACATATAACATATAACATATAACATACAATATATAACATATAACATATAGCAGATAGTAAATAGTAAATTGTAAATAGTAAATAGTAAATAATAAATAGTAAACAGTAAATAGTGTCTTGTCCTGAAATAGGTTGACAGAATTAAAAAGATAAAAACAACCAGAAAGGAGAACAAGACAGATGGAAAAACAAAAAAATGGAGGTATTACGATCAGATATAGTCCTGCATTTAAACGCAAGGTAGTGAACGAAATTGAATCAGGGAAGTTTACAAAGTCAGAAGCAAGTCGAATATATGATATA